>CAYTGT010000177.1:0-3969 GCA_964437405.1 uncultured Alistipes sp. | reverse complement strand
ATACAAAATAATACACTGATTAACAAGCGCTTAATTTATAGAACCTCCCTGAAGAAAAATCGCGCAATAGATCAAATATATCCCAATGGAGAGCGTCCAATCCCTACAATCTATCTGAACGGTGATAAAATCTATCTCAACGACAAAGAGGTCTCTTACGAGGAACTTGCAACGTATTTGGAGTCTAATAAGACGCTTTTGAATATCAAAGTTGCTAATCATGAAAGTAAGGAGAATTTGGCTAAGGTGAGAGAGCTGGCTCGCCAGTATCAGATCTTGACAATCAATTACGAGCAGGAGCAAGAAGATGTTAAAAAGATGCAAGTCTTTGTTCAACAGCTGAAGGAGTTGGAGTCTACAAAGCAAGATTTCGACAAGATGAAGGCTGAGTACGAAGCTGCTCGAAATGAGATCTTGGCTCACAAGGATAAGTATGCTCAATATGAGAAACAGTATGCAGAGACGATGAAGCAGTTTGCTGAATTTGAGCAATACTTGAAAGAGGCAGAGAGTGAGATTGCTAAGAATAAGGCATCGTTTGAGGAGCAGATAAACAAGGCACAGACTCCACAGCAGCAGGATGAATTGGCATACGTCAAGGTCGAGAAGATGCCAACTTTTCAGGGTGGTGATTTGCATAAATTTCGCGATTGGATTCAGGTAAATATGAAGTATCCAGCTGAGGCTATGGCTGAGAGGCTTCAGGGTCGTGTTATCTTCTCATTTGTGGTTGAAAAGGATGCTTCAGTGAGTTCGTTTGATGTTTTGCAGACTCCAAGCAAAGTGCTTGCAGATGAGGTTAAGCGCGTGTTTAAGACCGCACCAAACGATTGGGTAGCAGGCGAGCAAAATGGCAAGAAGGTGAGAGTGAAATTCACTGTGCCTATCGTATTTGCATTAAATCCTTCACCATTTGAAAACTCAGAAGAAAAAAAGTAAACGATTAAAACTTCTCAATTAGATAGGTTTGATGTAAGCATTAATTTTTTTCGGGCGGGAATCCAAAATTAGGGTTCTCGCCTTTTTTATTATTATATCCTCGTCATGCCACAGAGGGCTATAAGCCCGATGATTGGCATCTCTACACCAATTTTGTTAGTGACTCCAATCCTCGCCTAACGTCTCGGTGGAGTGACGCAGGTCTAAGACCTGTTTTATGTAGCCGTGCAACTCCTTCTAAAGACGGCCATAAGCAAAATTACTTTCTCTCTCATAAATCAGGCGTTACGCCTGTGAATTTTGAATTGTTCTCCCTTACTCCGCTTGTCGGTAGATGGCTTTCAGACGATCCGACATAAAGTATTGGAAAAGGCCACGCAAAGCCATATAAGATGTAAATGCCAACCATAGGGCGTTGTTGCCCATCAGTGGTTGCAACGCAAAGAACAAACCGAAATAGGCTACAGAAGCGAGTAACATCGAGTCGCGCATGATGCGTGATTGGGTCGCGCCGACCATGATCCCATCCATCATAAATGGCCATGATGAGGCCAGCGGAATAACAATGATCCAACCGATATATCGCCCTGCATAATCCAAAATTACATCGGTCTCTGCGGCACCATCCTCGATAAAGAGCCCTAACAGTTCGTGCCACCAACCAACATACAACCCGACATAAAGCAATGCCACGACTATACACCACGCCATACATTTGCGCACGCACTCGCGGAGCGAACGAAGATCTTTTGCTCCAATAAAACGTCCTGTGAGTGCTTCGGTGGCGTAGGCAAAACCATCGGTCATATATGAGAAAAGGGTGAAGAGCTCCATTAGAATTGTATTCACCGCGAGTATCGTAGGGTCGTCCATGCGTGCCGAGGCTGCGGTGAAGAATGTGTATGTGGTGCAGAGGCAGAGCGTGCGGATGATGATGTCGCGGTTGATGGCGAAAAATCCCTTTAGCGCTTGCCATTCTATAACCTCGCGCCATGTGATGCGTACCAGATCGCGGCCGTAGCGCCACCAAGTGATCAGCGCTGTGATAGCAACTCCTAACCATTGTGCCACCACCGAAGCGTATGCAATACCTATAATACCCATATCAAAACGAAAGGCAAACCAGAGGCTGCAAACGATATGGGTGAGGTTGACTATGATGGCCACCGTCATCGGGATAATAGCGTTTTGCATGCCCGTCAGCCATCCGTTTAATCCGAATAGCAAAACTCCCGCAGGGACTGCCCAGATGCGTGCGAAGAAGTAGTCGGCAACCATCTCGCCGCCGTTCATGATCCTTAACGCACCGTAGCCGAGCGGCCGCTGAAGTAGAAGCATCAGTGCGCCCACCATGAGCGAAACAGCCACTGCACGCGCCAACATCAGTGTGGTAGTATGCCGATCGCCTGCCCCAAAAGCCTGAGCTGTGATGCCGCTTGTGCCCATGCGGATGAATGAGCAATTCCAATAGATGAAGTTGAAGATAGTCACACCGATGGCTAACGACCCGATGGTCGCAACCGTGTCGCCCAAGTGACCCGCTATCATCGTGCCCACGATTCCCATGATCGGCACGGTGATGTTGGATATGATGTTAGGCAGGGCGATGCGCAATATTTCACGATTCATCTTCATCTTCGTATCTTTCAAATTCGTGGTAAAGTTACGAATATTCTCGCTTATTTGATCCCAAAAGTATCTCGATGCGTTATTTTATCGTTAAATGGAGCGTGATTTGCTTGGTCAAAGGAAAAAATAGAGTACCTTTGTCGCCGTAAAAATCAATTTTAAATATATGAAAAACAATAAGCAAGACTCGACATTCGCTGTTTCACGCTTCGGTCGTGACAAGCGTCAGCGTATCTCTACTGCAGAGCAGGTCGAGCGCCGTCCCCGCCCTCAGCGTGATGCCGACAACGAGGGACAATATCGAGCTCAGTCTCATCGTTCTGATTTCGGAGCAAAACGTGCTTCGTACAACCCTAATTTTACAGCCGACAACCGTCTGCATGGTGCAGAGTCGCGTGATTCTCGTGATTCTCGTGGCGGTAATCGCTCTTTCAACCGCTCGGAGCGTAGCGGATTTGGCCGCAAAGAGGAGCGTGGTTATTCTGAGGAGCGTAGCTATGGTCGCTCGGAGGGTCGTTTTGGTGGCCGTCAGGAGTCACGTCCATCGTTTGGCTCGGAGGAGCGCCGTCAAGGTAGTTACAAAGGCTCGTCAAAACCAGGGTTCAAGTCTCAGAGGGGTGATGCAACTCGCGGAGGTTATAAATCAGGCAATAATGGTGGCAAGCGTTCATTCCGTTCGAAGGATGATGCGCCACGTTCATATCCTAAATATGCAGCCAAGCAGCCAGGCGAAATACGCTTGAATAAGTTTTTGGCTCAGTCGGGCCTTTGCTCACGCCGCGAGGCCGATAGTTTCATTCAGGCTGGTCTGGTCTCAGTAAACGGAGTTATCGTGACTGAGTTGGGCGTTAAGGTGAAGTCATCTGATGAGGTGAAGTTTAACGACTCAAAGGTTCAGGGCGAGAAGAAGGTCTACTTGGTGCTGAACAAGCCAAAGGGTTATGTTACATCGTTGGAGGATCCTCATGCCGATAAGACTGTGATGGATTTGATCAAGGGCGCTTGCGAGGAGCGAGTATATCCTGTGGGTCGTTTGGATAAGAATAGTTTGGGCTTGTTGCTCTTTACTAACGATGGTGACATCACACGTCAGCTCACACACCCATCACACGAGAAGAAGAAGATCTATCAGGTGTCGCTTGATAAGCCTTTGACACGTGCCGATATGGAGCTTATTACCGAGGGTATCACCCTTGAGGATGGCGAGATCTACGCCGATGAGGTGGCTTATGTTAGCGAGTCAAAGAGTGAGGTAGGTATCGAGATTCACTCAGGTCGTAACCGTATCGTGCGCCGTATCTTTGAGCATTTGGGATACACAGTTTTAAAGCTCGACCGAGTTTACTATGCAGGTATCACCAAGAAAAACCTCAAGCGTGGTCAGTGGCGTTTCCTCACTCA
>CAYTGT010000176.1:0-3969 GCA_964437405.1 uncultured Alistipes sp. | reverse complement strand
CCCATGATTAACAGTCATGTGCTCTAACCAACTGAGCTATTCAGGCATTTTTTAAAGAACCGTTTTGTTCCGTTTTGCGAGTGCAAATATAAGGCGACTTTTTTTATTGTGCAAGAAAAATGTAAAAAAAATTAAAAAAAATGTATATTTGTAGCTGATATGAGAAATATACTATATTATAAAATAGCTTTAGCTACCTTTGCGGCCCTCTTTTCGCTAAACATTTGGGCACAAAACGAGCAAGCCAACGGTAGCAAAACCGATCATTCGGCACTAAAATTTGATGCCGAGAGTTGGGATTTTGGCTCTATCAAAGAGGATGGAGGGAGTGTAAAACATCTTTTTACCTTCAAAAATATCGGCACAAAACCCATTGTCATACTCGATGTAACGACAGGATGCGGC
Source organism: uncultured Alistipes sp. (assembly GCA_964437405.1). Classification (GTDB taxonomy): domain Bacteria; phylum Bacteroidota; class Bacteroidia; order Bacteroidales; family Rikenellaceae; genus Alistipes. The sequence continues at coordinate 3,564 of CAYTGT010000176.1, read as the reverse complement.
TGTACAACTCCGACTTACTCACGTAAGCCCGTAATGCCCAACCAAAGCGGCGAAATCGAGGTCAAGTTTGATCCCATAGGTCGCCCAGGCAAATTCGTAAAGGGTGTCGTGGTCTACACCTCAGCTCAGGAAAAGCCTTTTAATCTGACAATTTCGGGAGATGTGACACCTCGACCAAAGAGCATGGAGGAGATTTACCCATTTGATTTAGGGCAAGGTCTGCGTCTGAGTGCCAATTTCCACGCCTTTGCCTATGTAAATCACGGGAAATCGGCCAAAGAGACTATCTCGTGGATAAACAACTCCGACAAAGATCTCCGTTTCGAGTTGCGTCCAAAGGAGTCGAGCGGATTTTTCAACCACACCGCCCCCAAAGTGATGAAGGCGGGAGAAAAAGGCGAATTTACGATAGGATACTCTCTACCCACAAAATGTAATCGTTACGGATCCCTCAGCGATGTATGTTCTATTGTAGTTCAAGGTGTTGAATCTCGAACCCTATTCTCATCACACGCCATCGCCGTAGACAATTTTGATGACCAAACAGACGATATATCGATACCTTGTGGAGAGTTTTCAAAAAAATTTATTAAATTTGGCGATGTAAAATCGGGTGATAAGGCCGAAGATAGCTCCATAGAGATCGAGAATGCAGGCGAAAAGCCTCTGATTATCAGAGCTGTGGAGTTGCAAACAAAGTCTGCAAAATGCTCTCTCAAAGCAGGTGACATCATCGCTCCTGGGACAAAATTGAAGGTTCGTTTTGAGTTCAATAGCGCAGGCTGTGATTTTGGAATATGGGTTGACCGAGTGAAGATTATCACCAACGACCCGACTCGCCCGATGCAGACACTACGTTTGACTGCTGTTGTAGTCGACAAATAGAGTTTAGAAACTTATAACCAAACTGACTCCTTTTGGCGGAGTCTAAAGAAGATTATGTTTAAGATATTAGAGAAACGCCTCCTTGCAGAGAATATCTACCTTTTGCAAATCGAGGCGCCGAGAGTAGCGCAGAGTGCACTGCCCGGTCAGTTTGTTATTGTACGTGTTGATGAGCAGGGAGAACGTGTACCTTTGACCATTGCCGATTTCGATAAGCAGAAAGGAAGCGTAACGATCGTTATCCAGACCATCGGAGTCTCTACTCGCAAATTATGTGCTCTTAATGAGGGAGATTACATTGCCGATTTCGCAGGTCCGTTGGGTAATCCATCGGAGTTTGTACATATACCATTAGAGGAGTTAAAGAAGCGCCGTTACCTCTTTGTAGCAGGAGGCGTGGGCACAGCTCCTGTATATCCTCAGGTGAAGTGGTTGCACGAGCACGGCGTTAAAGCCGATGTTATCATTGGTGCCAAGACTGCTTCGATGTTGATCTACACCGAGGAGATGGAGAAGGTTGCCGACAACCTATATATCGCCACTGATGACGGATCATGCGGCTTCAAGGGCTTGGTGACAAACAAGATCAAAGAACTCTACGATGTCGATGGCAAGAGCTACGATGAGTGTGTGGCTATCGGTCCGATGATCATGATGAAGTTTGTAACCCTGACCACCAAAGAGTACAACTTGCAGACCACTGTATCACTCAATGCTTTGATGGTGGATGGTACGGGTATGTGCGGAGCATGCCGCGTGAGCGTGGGAGGCAAGACCCTCTTTACTTGCGTTGACGGCCCTGAGTTCGATGGCCATCAGGTTGATTTTGACGAAGCCATGCGCCGTCAAGCGATGTATCGAAATCAGGAGAGCGAGACTAACGCCAAGCATGAACATAAGTGTAACTGTTTTTAAATCATAATACTATGGCAAATAAAATTCCTCGTGTAAGCGTACGTGAGCAGGACGCCAAGGTACGCGCCACCAATTTTGAAGAGGTGTGCTATGGTTACAATGCCGAGGAGGCTCAGTTGGAGGCCTCACGATGCTTGAATTGTAAGAAACCACGATGCGTTGACGCGTGTCCTGTGGGTATCAATATCCCAGCATTTATTCAGGAGGTTGTAGCTGGCGACTTCCACAAGGCTGCATCTATTATCGCCGAAGATAGCTCGCTGCCAAGTATTTGTGGTCGCGTATGCCCTCAGGAGACTCAGTGCGAGGGCTCTTGTATTTTAGGAATCAAGAGTGAGCCTGTTGCAATCGGCAAGTTGGAGCGTTTCGTGGGTGACTGGAGCTTGGGAAACAACGCCAAGAGCGCCGAAAAGGCTGAGACAAACGGTCACAAGGTGGCTATTATCGGTAGCGGCCCTTCGGGTTTGGCTTGCGCCAGCGACTTGGCTAAGTGGGGTTACTATGTTACAGTATTTGAGGCTCTGCACAAATTAGGCGGAGTGCTCGTATATGGCATCCCAGAGTTCCGTTTGCCAAAGGAGAAGATTGTGGCACGCGAGATAGATTCTTTGAAGGCTTTGGGCGTGAAATTTGAGACCGATGTAGTCGTAGGACGCACCATCACCATCGACTCGTTGATGAACGATGAGGGCTTCGATGCTGTATTTATCGGTTCGGGTGCGGGTCTTCCACGATTTATGGGTATCGAGGGCGAGAATCTCAACGGAGTGGTATCGGCCAATGAGTTCCTTACTCGCGCCAATTTGATGCGTGCATACGACAACGAGTACGACACCCCAATTTATGTAGGCAAGCGTGTAGCAGTTGTCGGTGGTGGCAATGTCGCTATGGATGCAGTTCGTACAGCGAAGCGTCTGGGCGCTGAGGCTACCATTATCTACCGCCGTAGCGAGGCTGAGTTGCCTGCACGTCAGGAGGAGGTACACCACGCCAAAGAGGAGGGTATCGAATTTCGTATGTTGACCAACCCTACCCGAGTATTGGGCGATGATAAGGGCTGGGTTAAGGGTCTTAGCTGTGTAGAGATGGAGTTGGGCGAGCCTGACGAGAGTGGACGCCGTTCGCCTATCGTAAAGGAGGGCTCTGATTTCGACATCGAATGCGATGTTGTAATCATGGCGCTCGGAACATCACCTAACCCACTACTCAAGCAAACCACCGCAGGTTTGGAGACCAACCGCCGCGGCTGCATCGTAGCCAGCGAGGAGGGTGCAACAACTCGCGAGGGTGTATTTGCTGGTGGTGATGCCGTAACAGGTGCTGCAACAGTGATTTTGGCTATGGGAGCGGGTCGCCGCGCCGCCAAAGCTATTGATGAATATGTAAAATCGAAGAACTAATCTTCGGCTTTACACTTTGCAAAATAGGGCTTATTGGGTTATTGGTCAAAGATAGGGTAACGTTGCCAAAGATAGAGCCCGCCTAACACAAAAATAGAGCCTGTCCAACCTCAAGGTTAGACAGGCTCTTTAATTTTCGGTTCTTATCCTCCCCGACTGAATTACTCAGCCAATGGAGTTACGCTAACGTAAGACTTACCAGAAGACTTCTTGCAGAACTCAACTGTACCGTCAACCAATGCGAAAAGAGTGTGATCCTTACCCATACCCACGTTCTCACCTGGGTTGTGTACTGTACCACGCTGACGCACGATGATGTTGCCGGCCTTAGCGAACTGACCACCGAAAAGCTTTACACCGAGTC
>CAYTGT010000175.1:0-4002 GCA_964437405.1 uncultured Alistipes sp. | reverse complement strand
AAATATCACTTTTGCAAAAATAGAACAACTCAATGAAGCGAAAAAATCTTTTCAACGAACGCCCCATTTTTTTCCATGAATTTACACGCTCGATAATGTGAATAGAGAAACCAAAACAGGAGATTTGTCAGATAAGACAAATCTCCTGTTCTATTTAGCTTTGAAGCACTTAATCTATAGCGATCTTGAAGATACACTTCTTTGCTTTGCCGTAGCCGAGCATAGGGGCATGGCCATCCTCTGGGTAGAGGATTGTGAATTGTCCCTTGCGGAGGCTATAGAAGCATTGTGGTGTGTCGGTAAAGAACTGCACATCCTTTTGGGTATCGAACTCTGCCTCGGCTAAGTGGCAATCACCGATTTCGCTCCAGCCAAAGAGCTCTTCATCACCGCAAGCCAGCACCTGAATGTCGATATAACGGCGGTGCAACTCCATACGAGCCTCGCTTGTAGGCTTGAGGTCAAGCTCCAGAACATTAACAAAGATTTTATCGCCGTCAATATCGTGGCGACCACACTCCAACGAAGCCAGATCGTGGCTCTCGATAAAATCAAACACACATTTAAATCGTGGATGTAGCGACTCATACAGAGCCCTATTCTTCAAAGAATCGAGTATCATAGTCTTATTCTGTTAGTTAGTTAGTTTATTTATTCGTTATAACGCAGGCGCACAAATACGGGATGGTGATCGGTATATGTCACCGAATCGGCAACCTCATACGAGAGCGGATCAAACTCCTTACCGCAGAGAATATAATCAATCCTGAGCATACCGAAAAAGCCCTTAAACGTATGCGAGAATCCACGGCCCACCTCGCGGAAGGCATCTTTCAGATCTCGGCTCATATTGCGATAAGTATATGAAACGGGAGTATCATTGAAATCTCCACACACAATAACAGGATATGGCGAAGATTCGATCAGTGTGCGAATAGAATCCACCTGCACAGCTCGCAACTTATTATTTTTAGCCAAACGCTCAACAACACTACGTAACTCCGCGCGGTCGCTATCGGCAATAAATTTGTGATCCTCAATATATTTGATATCGTTCAATTGCATTGTCGCCGACTGCAAATGGTTATTAAATACTCGAATAGTATCATCACGAACCACAATATCGCACCACACAAAATGTTTAACTGTATCCACCCTCTGAGCCTTGATGATCGGGTAACGGCTATAAACGGCTGGGCTAAGATCGACTCTCGACAAAGATTTCGGCATCGGCTTGAGCGGATGTAAAATAGAGTCTGCCAACTCGCTGAAGCCCATCTCCTGCAAGCACAAAATATCGGGATTCACACGCTTAATAAATGCGGCAATCGAATCCAGGCGGCGTTCACCCTTATCATCAATAAAACTGCGCACATTATAACTCATCACCTTCAACGCCGTACGCTCATAACTCTTTTCACCATAGCTTCGGCTGATCTCAATCTTGTAAAACGAGGAGAGTGTTCCCAACCCAAAAAGCGAGATTATGATCATCGGCACAGCAATCCACAAGCGCCAACGGATAATCCAATAAAGAGTCACTACGACCTGCACCACGTATGTAAAAGGTGCCACGTGCCCCAAAATCGACAATGTGCCATGATTACGCGGGTCGATAGAAGGCACTATCAACGTCAGGATAAATGCTGCGACAACGGCGATACTCACAACAACCATCACCACATCGAGCAAGATCCCCACTATCGAACGTGAGTTCTTCTGCTTGCGTCCCGAAGCGTATGTCGTACGATAGTAATCAGCCATACGTTAGAAGTAAATTTTACGATTCTTGCGCCACCACAACAGCAGACCCAAGCCCCATAGCATACCACCCAAATGAGCAAAGTGTGCTACTCCTGCCTGAATACCAGCCATACCGAAGAATAGCTCCAACAAACCGTATATCAACACAAACCACTTAGCCTTCAATGCAATAGGTGGAAAGATAAGCATAATAACATTATTGGGGTGCAACACACCAAATGCCAACAACAAACCATACACCGCACCCGAAGCTCCAACGGTAGGTATACGCAACAGATCCATTGCGCTAATCATACCGCCAGCCGTGAGTGCATGTTGATACTCAGCATAACCAACGCCCAACTGCAACAACGCCGCACCGACACCACAAACCATGTAATATGTAAAAAATCTCTGCGAGCCCAACTCATACTCAAGCGTGCGACCAAACATCCACAACGCAAACATATTGAAGAAGAGGTGTGAGATACCACCATGCAGGAACATATATGTAAAGATCTGATAGCTATGGAAGAATGGGCTCTCGATATTAAAGAGCGCAAATTTTGCAATCAGATCATCCCCAAATGGCAAGAGCGTAGTGGCAAGCAATGCCACACAGTTGGCGATAATCAAGTTCTTAACCACTGGAGGGGTCATATTTCGTTGTATATACATAATTCAATTAGCTTAATTTCGATTTTATATCATCTTGTGTCAGTTCTGCCATAATCTGCTTACCCGATGGCGAGAAGCTATAATTTTCACATTGACGCAGGCCTTCAAGCAACTGCTCCACCTCTGCGCGACTCAAAATTCGGCTCGACAATGCCGAACCTCGGCGAGCCATCACTTGGGCCATGCGAGAGAGTAAATGTTGTCCCAAATCAACTTTGGATTCCAACTCGCGCAACAATTCATATATCAATTTATCAGCCTGTTCTCCCATAACCGATGATGGGATACCGCGCAATTCCACTCGGCCATCGCCCTGTAACTCCATATCAAAACCCAATGCGGTGAACTCCACCTCATTTTCGCTCAAGAGCTCGTAGTCATCTATCGAGAGGATCAACGTCTCGGCAAAGAGCAGTTGTTGTGATGGACATGAACCATGTCCCAACATCGACATATAACCGTCATACAACACTCGTTCCTTTGCACGCTTGAGATCGACCAACAGAGTCTTCGCACCCGATACCACCACAGCATAGCCTCCCATCACAGGCAAAACCTCCGAAAAAGAGAAACCCTGATTCTCGGTCACAATCTCTTGCTGGATTGATGAGGGTATAAACTCCAAACTACTCTCACCATCACCCTCTCCGCCAAGATTACTCAGATCGAAGCCCGCCGATGGGATATCGACATACTCCACCCGACTCTCCTGCATAGCGCCGACATTTTGATTCTCCAACTCTTCCTCGATAGAGAATCCCAACCACGGCACGTCTCTTAGCGTAGATGGGATACCGATCTCGGCACCGCCCATATCTGATGGATCGAAACGGCTTGCTACCTCTTTGAATTGTGAAGTACGACCCGATGATGCTCTGCCACCTGCGCTTCGACCACTCGACTGTATTTCAAAGCTATCAACTCCTGTAAAATCGTCTCCTTCCGACTGCTCGGCATAGCCCTCGCTAAATGGGTTATAACCATCTATCGAAGCGGTCTTCGGCTCGGAATAGAAAGTCGGGCTACCACCCAACACAGGGATCTCTACCTCTGGTTTCTCGAAATCCATCATACCCAAACTACCGCTTTTGGCCAACGTGCTACGCACTGCCGCATTTACGATCTGGTTCACATCCTCCGAATCGGCAAATTTTACCTCGGTCTTATTGGGCGACACATTGACATCAACACGCTCAGGGTCAACCGTCAGGTAGAGGAAATATGATGGTGAACAATTCTCTGGAATCAACTTCTCATAGGCTCGCATAATCGAGCGATAAAGCTGCGCCGAACGGAAGTAACGGCCGTTTACAAAGAGGTATTGTTCGGTATTTTTCTGCTTGGCAGCCGAAGGTCGACCCACATAACCCTTCACCTTGACGATAGTGGTATCGACATCCACCTCCAACAGATTATTTTTAATATGGCGACCAACGACATCTATAATTCGCTCCAAAAGGCTACCCTCGCGGAGCGTCATGATAGGCATATCGTTGGACATAAGTTCACACTTAACTTGCGGATTACACAACGCGACACGTCTAAACTCCTTTTTGATATCGGTCACTATACGACTCCTAT
>CAYTGT010000174.1:0-4007 GCA_964437405.1 uncultured Alistipes sp. | reverse complement strand
GGGAATAAAAACATATATATTTGTAGTCGTATTTTGAGCTAAAAGGCGAAATTCAATAATCAAATTAAATACAACTTAAATTATGAAGAAGATTTTTACAGTTTTGATGTCTGTTGTTGCATTGATGTCACTTGCATCATGCGGTAACAATGCTCCAAAGCAGTGTGAGGCTTGCAAGGAGCTTTTGCCTGTTGGTCTGCAGCTTTATACCGTTCGTGACGATATGGCTAAGGATTTCAAGGGTACACTCCAGAAGGTTAAGGACATGGGCTTTGCTGGTGTTGAGTTCGCAGGTTTGTTCAACAACTCTCCTGAGCAGGTTAAGGCTTGGTGTGCAGAGATCGGCTTGAACCCAATTTCAGCTCACGTGCCATTGGCTGATATGTTGGCTGACGTTGATAAGGTTATCGCTGACTATAAGGCGATAGGTTGCCAGTATATCGTAGTTCCTTACGTTACTGAGGAGCGCCGTCCAGGTGGTGATAAGTTCTTGCAGATGGTTGAGGAGATCCGCGCTATCGGTACAAAGTGCAAGGCTGCAGGTCTTACATTGCTCTACCACAACCATGACTTTGAGTTTAAGAAGTTGGAGAGCGGTGAGTATGGTTTGGATTACCTCTATGCAAATGTTCCTGCAGATCTTTTGCAGACAGAGTTGGATGAGTGCTGGGTTAAGTATTCAGGTTTGGATCCAGTTGAGTACCTCAAGAAGTATACAGGTCGTTCACCAGTTGTTCACCTCAAGGACTTCTTTATGGAGGGCAAGCAGGAGGGTGATCCATACGCTTTGATCGGTTTGAACGAGGGCGAGGAGAAGAAGAATACTGCTTTCGAGTTCCGTCCATTGGGTCATGGCTTGCAGGATGTTCCATCGTTGATCGCGGCTGCTAAGGAGGCTCAGAGCAAGTGGCTTATCGTAGAGCAGGATCAGCCAAGCATGGGCAAGACTCCTATGGAGTGTGTTGCAATGGCTATGGATTACTTGAAGAAGATCGGTGCTGTATGTACTTTTGACGGTACAGTTTGCGAGTCTGGCAAGTGCCAGCACGCAAAGAAGGCTGCTGATGCAAAGTGCGAGGGTTGCACAAAGCACGCTGCAAAGTAAGCTATCAACGCGTTGAAACACATGATTACAATATCCTAAATTAAATTATTAAATTTAGGTTTTATCTTCTATTTATTGGCAAGGAGTATGCCTTAAGGGTAATACACAGAAACTATTTTCGGAAATGGGGTTTGTCTAACAAATTTGTTGAGCAACCCCATTTCCATAGAAATAGATGTTGTATAACAAGAGTCAATCTTAGGCTTAAGGTCCTTTTCACCGCTCACGCTTGGCATATATTAATATTATACAGTTCTAAAACTTGCCAGAACCGACATCAAGCAACAAATATGCAACCGAGGGCTATCATTTTAGTGGGAGAGATGTTGCTATTTTCTTTTAAATGTTTATCTTTGCATCTACCCAATACTAACCTGCTCAAAGCAGACAAATGAAACGAAAAACATGAAGACCCTAAAGTTCTATTTACAGGTTCCATGCGCTAAAATTATTACGCTGATTTGTATTGCCGCAGCAACTCTCTTATCATACAGTTGCTCCAAATCAGACGATACTGATGCAAACGGTTCATCAGACGTATCGGTATATGTCGACACATCTGGTGCCGAAACAATCTCCGAAGGTGGCAGTATCGAAATCACCTTCAAGGTCACTCCTGCCAATTTAGATTTCACATACACCAACGGTTCATACAACGCTCGATTATATTATGCCAGCAACAAAGGTGCTGTTTCCGAGTTATACCTTTCCAAGATATCATCCTCAGGCTCAGGATACTACAAAGCCACGATCAATGATCGTAGCAACGGTAAAAAATTCATGCACAACATCTGCCTCGGCGTAACTACAAGCTCACCGACATCGAAAACCATCTTCTCCAACGTATTCTCGGTGCAAAATTTCGATTTGGAGGTTGGTTTGGCTTCACTCAGTTTCCTCAAGAGCGAGAATCCACAACTCGAAAAGGATATTTATTGTACACTTGATGAGGCTACACAAACATTCATTGCACGTTCTACAAAGGTTGTCGGCGGATTAGTCGACCCAACTAAACTCGTAGCCTCATTTTTAGGTTTGGGTGATGTGACTGTCAACGGCAAGGCGCAACAAAGTGGCATTACCGTCAACGACTTCTCTAAGCCACTGACCTACACCGTCACATCGAACGGAAAGAAGAAAGAGTACACCGTTCGCTTCATCAATTTCACAGGATTACCTGTGGTATACATCAACTCTGCGACCAAACAAACCCCTATCAACAGAGATATTACATCGAAAACCGAGTGGAAAAATGCAACGCTACACATCGAGGGCAATGGTCTTTTCGAAGATTTAGATCAAGTCCCAATGCAGTTGCGTGGACGTGGTAATATCACGTGGGGTTGGGACAAAAAGGCCTTTAACGTCAAATTTGAGAAGCAACAAAAGGTCTTAGGCATGAACAAACACAAGCGTTGGATCATGTTGGCTAACTACGCTGATATCACCATGTTACGCAACGATGTAGCCTACCGCATATCGGATATGACTTCGCTCAAATGGGCGCCTAAGGGACAACATGTCGAGTTAGTCTACAACAACGTCTATTCAGGTACATATTACCTCTGCGAGCAGGTGCGCGTTGACAAGGATCGTGTTGCTATAACCGAATTTCCTAAGACCACAAGCGGCGCAACGATAACCAACGTAGCTCCCGACAAGGTGGGATATTTGGTAGAGTTTGACTTCCACGCTGACGCCACAAAATGGCAGTGGCCGACTAACTTCCACCACACCAAATATGGAGCGCAATCAATCTATTTGGTCAAGTATCCCGATGAAGATGAGCTCACTGATGCGCAATTCAACTACATACGTGGATTGATCCAAGATCTTGAGAATCAATTAAAAACCATCAAAGAGAATCCCGATGCTACCGAAGCGCAGATCAATGAACAATACGAGACGATTATCAATAAAAATATAGATCCGCTCTCATTCATCGACTACTGGCTCGTTTACGAATCCTGCATCAACCACGAAATTCTCAATCCTGGCAGCGTCTTCATCCACAAAGATGTGGGCGGAAAGTTCATTGCAGGCCCTACTTGGGACTTCGACTTCGGAACTTTCAACTTTACATACGGAGAGGCAACGCCAGCCAAAACATCGCTCTATGTGAAGGGTGCTGTATGGTATCGCTACCTATTCCGCAACCCGAAGATGAAGGCTATGGCAAAGGCTCGTTGGCAGGAATTGAAGCCTATGCTTCAACAAGTACCACAATATATCACCGAAAAGGGTGAATATCTGAAATATGCTGCCAAAGAGAATTATGAGTGCTGGCCAATGACAATCACCACCAACGGCGATTCATATCTTTCGTTTGAGGAGTCTATCAATATGATGAAGCGCGTCTTCAACGAGCGTATGCAGATTATCGACCGTTGCATGGAAGAGTGGTAAAAAGTAGTAATAATATTATAAGGTATCGTATTACTCACACTAACCCTTTTTCACCATTGACCACTGAAAACATATAGACCAAGATTTGGCTACTTTATACATTATCTCTACTATCAGAGAGTAAGAATTTATTTCCGTAATGCTTGTAGACTTGTTGCATAAAAACAACTAAATGTCTGCAAGCATTTTTATTATCTACCACTCATCTAACTCTACTCGCATCTATCAATTTCGCAATTATATACTTTTTGTGCTGCTGTTTAATTTCTCGTCATTCCACATCTCGAACTTTATAAGCGAGTGATGATTGAAATCTCTATGGGTGCGGTGGGGTTACGGATTATACACACTAAAGTATATGATTACGTCTCATTATCTACATTTCAAAAAGCAGATAGATAGATATACACCCCCAAAGCCCTTTCCGCAAAAGAACAATTTTCGGCTTATTGGTCAAAATAGTACATAAAATCGGGGCGGTTTTTGTTTATTGGTC
>CAYTGT010000173.1:0-4064 GCA_964437405.1 uncultured Alistipes sp. | reverse complement strand
CCGACACCGCTGCAATCATCGAAGTACGGACATCCGATGGATCGTAGTCTTTCTTCAAAAACTCCTTCACCACCTTCGCTACCGAAGCTCGGAATGCCGCTTGGTGAGTACCACCTTGTGGGGTGTACTGACCATTGACAAACGAATAATAGCTCTCGCCATAGCCTGCTCCGTGGGTAATCACCACATCAATATCCTCACCCGAAAGGTAAATCGGTGGATAGAGAGGCTCCTCCGACAGATTATCGTTCACCAAATCAAGCAATCCATTCTTCGAGACAAACTCCTGACCATTGAGAACAATCTTCAAACCTAAATTCAGGTAGGTGTAGTTACGCACCATCTGCTCAACATAGTCCAGATTGTAACTATACTCGCCAAAGATCGTCTCATCCACGCGGAAGCTGATCATCGTACCATTACGCTCCGCAACTCCACTCTCCCACTTATCGGTCTGCTCCAAGCCTTGCGCAAAAGTCACTGTGTGAGCCTCGCCGTCACGCACCGAGCGAGCCGTAAACTCGCTTGATAGCATATTCACAGCCTTCACACCCACACCATTCAGACCAACAGTCTTTTTAAAAGCGTCACCTTCGTACTTTCCTCCAGTATTCATCTGGCTCACCGCCGCCGACAACGACTTGAGCGGAATACCACGACCATAGTCACGTACCGTCACCACATTGTCCTCGATAGTGATCTCGATTTTGTCACCCGCGCCCATGATGAACTCATCAATAGAGTTATCTACGGTCTCCTTGATCAACACATAGATACCATCATCGGCCTGCGATCCATCGCCCAACTTTCCGATATACATACCTGGGCGCAAGCGCAAATGCTCACGCGGAGTCAGGGTTTTGATGGCGTCATCATCGTACGCCGCAACATTTATATTTTTTTCGTTTGCCATATTCACTTCTCCACTTCATGCCACAAAATTATCTATCCAAAATGCCAATTTGTGACACAGCGTAATTTATTTTCAGGACTCTCCGCCTCAAATTATCGGTCGACTCATATCTGCGCAGTCGACATCGACACTCTCAACCGCCCTATTTTTTCTCAGCCTTGACCTCCTCACGCAAAGTAGCCAACGCCTCGATCATTTGCTCCTGCACCTTCTGCGACATATCCTTCAGATCGGTAGCCTGCACCTCCTCGACCGAGATTGGTGGCAGAACACGAATCGCGATACGGTTGCGCCAATTCATAAAGAAGCCTTTGAGTGTTGTATGTGTTCCCGTCATCACCACAGGCAAGATTTCCACTCCCGCCTCCTTAGCCAACGAGAAAGCGCCCATCTTGAAGCGATGGATCTCGGCATTCTTCGAGCGTGTACCCTCTGGGAAGATTGCCACGCTGGCACCCCTTTCGAGCCACATCTTACCCTGAGTCAACACCTTCGCCATAGACTCGGCTGCATTACCACGCTGGATAGGAATATCGCCATGAATCCACAACAACTGACCCACGTATGGAGTGCGGAACACCTCCACCTTCGATACCCAACGGAAATTGAGCGGAATTTTATATGCCGCCAAGATATCAATCTGCGAGCAATGGTTCATCACAATCACATAAGGTTTCTTCTTATCAATATTCTCCACGCCATCAATCGTACGCTTCGAGAATGGGATACATCCGAAGAAGATGTTACAAATCAAACGTGAAACCTCATGCACAGCCTTACGGCTCTTGTCAAAAGGCACGGTCACAACCATCACAATGAACGACACTACGAAGAGGATTGTAACCTGCAAAATCGTAAAGATATAATACAAAATCGATAACATAATCTATGATTTTTAGTTAATGGGTATTCTTCTTGCAAATTTACTTATTTTTAAGTGGCGTCACAAAATTTTTCAAAGGTTTTTTCTCCGATTTTATTAACAATTCGACAAAAACACAACCCCATGCAACCAAAAATCGACCCCACTATTGGAAAAACGAATCAAATTTGTATCTTTGTTCTGAAGAAGCTATTTACAGATTAACCTTTTAAACCGCTAAACATGTCAATTTTCTCGATTTTTTCAGGCTCCAAAGCCCCCGAATACCCAACCGACACAATAACTCTGAACGAGGATTACGATGTGAAATTCACGTTCTTCAAGCACGCCTCTTTCTCGATAAAATTCGGCTCGCGCCATATCTACATCGACCCTGTTGGCGGCTATGCAGAATACAACAAGCTACCAGAGGCCGACATCGTACTGATCACCCACTCTCACTACGACCATTTCGATCGTGAGGCGGTGGACACACTGACCACACACCATAGCGCCATCATCTGCGACAAAACCACAGCTGAAGGCTTTGAAGGAGAGTGCTTTTTGATGACGCCAGGCACTCGTGCCCAAGCCTTCGACAATATCGAAATCGAGGCTGTGGCGGCATACAACACCACCGAAGGCCATACTGATTTTCACCCGAAATCACGCGAGGATTGCGGCTATATTTTGACCCTCGACAAGCAGATTCGCATATACATCGCAGGCGACACCGAGCCTACCGAGGAGATGTTAGCATTGAAGGATATAGACGTAGCGTTTCTCCCTGTAAACCAGCCATATACAATGACTGTCGATCAGGCCGTAGGAGCTGTAAAGACCCTCCAACCCAAGATCTTCTACCCATACCATTACGGCGAGGTGGAGGATAAGACCGACATTGAGCGTCTCTGTCGCGAATTGGAGGGAGTATGCGAGGTGAGAGTCTTCCCGATGGAATAAGCGAGGGGGGGGGATTTCAAAATTCAAATTTCAAAATTCAAAATTGGGCTGACGCACAACTGAATTTAGATAGTCATGCCACCGAAAAACATTATGTTTTGAGGATTGGCATCTCTACACTAATACTCCGTTAGAGATTCCAATCCTCATCCCTTTTAAGTCCGTAATGATACTTATCGTAAAACGGAACACAACAAAAAAAACAAAATCCCCCAAAATAGTAACACGAAGTGCAGGGCCTTTAAGCCCGCACCTCGTGCCACCAAATTAATTCAAAAACAGTCGAACGAGCAAACTACTCTTTTTTGCCGTTAATTTTTCTATCAATCAAATAACCCACAAAGAATCCAAGAGCCGAAAGGATAAACATTGCGCCTACAATAATAGGCTCTACTTGACCTCCAAAATTTTCAGGAAGATTATTCGCCCAAAAGAATCCACCCATCAAGGCTATACCAAAACCGATAGCCATAAACGCCACTCGGATCAAAAGGCTCGATGCTCTAATAGTATTCTTAGAAAAATAGTGCTCAATCAACAACCCCACAGCCATACCTATTGCGCCCCATAGAGCCATACCTCCAATTACTGCGAGGAAATTGTTATGGTAAGCATTGTCTGCTATACCGAAGCCTATACCCCAAATAGTCAACGCCCAACGCAACATAGCGTATTTATTAAGAGGCGCAGCGTTGCTGAACTCGCTCTTATGGCGATTTGCCAACCAATACTCGACAAAGAACGATGCCACAAAACCTACCGCTGCGGCAGCTACTGCCAAAATCAAAACATACATTTCATCCATCGGAGTTCCCTCCTTAGCCTGATTGAAGCCATAAATAAAAACACTCGCTACCAAAAGTCCAACCAAGCCCAGACGCAAAACCCATGCTGGCGGGATTGAGATCTTTGAATCCTTATTACGGTTGCTATCTACCGCTAAATACTCTAAAGTCTGCTCGGCATCGAGTTTCTCCATCACCTGTTGACGCTCACGGCGCTGCAAAAGGTAAAAAACAAGTTTGTAGATCAAAAATACGATAGTAGCAAAACCTGCTAACACTAAAATAAATAGGATAGCCGAATCATCCAAACGCATAACACAAAAGTTTAAAAGGTTTATAATTTATTCTGTTGTCTCTTTGTACAAAGTCCGAAGGCTGTGATCGTCTAACAACAAAGCCTATCAGGTTGCCTCTCGTTCTTTTAGACGCAAAACCTCGAAAAAGGTTACACATTTCCCGAAAAAAAATCGTAATAATATAGTTTATGTCATTAGTGTCCACTAAAAAATCGAAATAGTTCTTTGAAATGATTGATATTTAA
>CAYTGT010000172.1:0-4072 GCA_964437405.1 uncultured Alistipes sp. | reverse complement strand
TCAGAATAACTCTGTTAAGAATACAGCTACATCT
Source organism: uncultured Alistipes sp. (assembly GCA_964437405.1). GTDB lineage: Bacteria > Bacteroidota > Bacteroidia > Bacteroidales > Rikenellaceae > Alistipes. Next base: position 4,038 of record CAYTGT010000172.1, on the reverse strand, counting down.
GGTAACGGATATGTTGGTGGTATCTATGGTCAGTATTGGAATGGTAAGGGTAACGCTGTAGCTTCTGCTGTTGCTGTTGCTGTTGATGGCCAAAAAGCTGGTCATTTGTATGGTAATTACATCCCAGGTAGCAAAAATGATGATCTCGTTTGGACTAATTATGATTACACTCCAACTGCTGAGAATGCTAAGCCTTTGGTTTACAATATCTCTAATACTTCAAATTGTCATGTTGTTACTGTTAATGGTACAGTTGGTACAGGTCGGAACTGCAATGTAGCTGTTGTTGTAAAGGACCGTATTTCACTCGTAGTAAACGGTGTTAGCTACTGGAATGGTCACGCCCATGTGCTTGATACTACAGATGGCATCTTCACAGCTGAGGAGTTGGCTAAGGTTATGCAAGTAAATACTGGTGATGTTGTACTCACTCACGACATTGATATGCAGTCTATTCCTGTTGCATGTGGTACAAACTCTCAAGGCTCTTACACTATTAATGGTGCAGGTCATGAGATCAAGAATATTAATGCATATCAGGATGATACATCTTCTAATTACTATGTTGCATTGTTCGGTCGTAAGGCTGACATCAGCAACCTTACAGTAACAAACGCTACTGTAAGCACTGCTAAGGATGCAAAGGTACGTGCTGTTTCTGGTTTGGCTATCGAGGGTTCTGCAAAGAGCGTAGTAGTTGATGATATTAAGATCGTAATCAACGAGACTGGTAATTGGATGAATGACTCTGGCGACCAGACTGTATATGTTAAGTCTATCGGTGCTGTGTTGGGTGTTGCTACTCCTGCTGCTCTTGAGACAGTAACTGTTAAGAAAGCTTCTATTTCTTCTGCAGTGGCTCTTATTGAGGGTGAGGGTACACCTGCCAAGAGTTTGGTTGACCTTGGTGTTGTTGTAGGTCGTTTGAATGTAGAAACAACTACAGCTCCTATTTCATTGAAGGGTATTAATGTAGGTAACGCTACAAACACATTCTCTACATTTGGTAAGACTGGTATTTCAATGATTAATAAGCGAGTATCAAAGGCAAACTTTACTGATATTAATAAGTTCTGGGGTGGTTACTATCCATTCGGTACTATCTATGTATCTAATGCATCGTTTGCTGACGGTGGTCAGATTCATGCTCAGTTGAACATCGATGAAAATTGTGTTCTTCCTGCAGGTCTTGCTGCTGGTATCGTATTCAGCAACTTGTCTTCTGCTGAGTCAGTTGGTTATGAGGCTGGAGCTTATGACTATAAGTTGACATCTAATACATCATTGCTTACAAACAACGGTTACCAGGTTATTGGTTTCAATAAGTAATAATTAGATTAACTTTTGATAACTTTTCCTCAGGTCGGTGTTCAGACCTGAGGATTTTTTTGCTATATAGATTATAAAAGACGGTATTTCCTATTTGGAAGTACCGTCTTATCATATCACAACTATCCGACAGAGCTACAACTCCAACATCCCATCGGGAAGTATCATGCGGATCTGTTCTGCGTCAAAATCTATCTGGGCGATAAATTCCTCAGCGGCAGGGATCAAGCGCTCACCATCGCCAAAATCGACCCCAAACAATGGATTGAGTTCGCTGTCGTAAAAGTCGGTGATCTCACCCTCAAGTTGCTCGTTGCCCTCGCTTGTCATTGCCACAACGCTGAAGCCGATCAGGTCTTCCATATAGAACTCATCGTCAGCCTCCTCAGCTTCGGGTTGGATGAACAACTCCTTGCCGATAAGCTCCTCAGCGCGGCGTGTATTGTCAAAGTCGGCAAAGCGCACATTTGCTCCGCTCACGCCTCGGCGCTCGAAGCTCTCGAAGTAGAGCGGCACTTGAAGCGACCCGATCTCGACAAAGAGCGGATCCTCCTCGGGGTTGAAATCCTCTGGGAAGGTGGTGTATAGTGCGATTGCCAAGCCGCCTGTGTCGGCCTGACCAAAGAGCTTGCTCACGCGAGCCACAGCTATCATCTGTTCCATATTGTTTGTAGGTTATGGGGTAAAATAGATTCTGTTATTGGCGGTTGTTGCTCGAATGTTCAATGAATGAGTAGAGCAGAATCATTGTCAGGCTCTCGGATACTGGTAGCGCGAGCCAGATGCCACTGCCTTCGATCAACTTCGGCATAAAGATAAATGCTGGAATGATGAATACCACGCCGCGCAGAGCCGAAAAGAGTGTCGCAGATTTTGCACGTTCGATACTCTGCAAATAGCCGATCATAGTGACGTTATAAATATATGGTATAAATCCGAGTGCAACGATCGGCAAACCCGCAACAGCCATCATATAAGACGGATATTCGGGCTCAAGGAAGATGTTGACAATATACTCGGAGCACAACATTCCGATCAGCAGAGCCACGACTCCTACCATTAGCGCTGTGCGGATTGTGAGTAGGCGTGCTTGGTTGACGCGATGCAACTTATCGGCGCCATAGTTGTAGCTGATGATTGGTTGTCCCGATTGCGCGATGGCGTTACCCGTCATGAAGATAAACGGCATTACATAGCAGACGATCGAAAAGGCCGCCACACCGTCCTCATTCATGTAGTGCAGAAAAACATAGTTGCCGACAAACATAAATATCGCAATGCTGATGTCGCCAAAGAGCGCCGCAACGCCCAACTTGGTCTGGTAGCCGATGTTGCGGACCATCAGTCGCAGGCTCTTCATCGAGCGCTTGAGACGGTAAAGGGCAATCTTTTGGGTCATCCAGATCATGTAGACCACAACCATGATTCCTCCTGTCAAACATCCGATGAGAGTTGCAAGCGCAACGCCCTCCAGCCCCCAGCCGAAGACATAGAGAAAGAGGTAGTCGAGCACCACATTTATTATCGAAGGCAACGATGAACACAGCATAGCATAGCGCGGTGAGCCATCTAAGCGTATGATCAGCAGTCCTACCGTCTCCAAAAAGATCGGCACAAAAGCCATCGACATCCACTTCTGGTAATCCAACACGTAGGGTAGCAACTGATCCGAAGCACCCAACAGACGTGCGACAGGCACATCGAAGATGTTGACCACAAGCGTCAGCAATGCCGAAACAACCGTTCCAAAGAGAAGCGTCTGCGTGATATTGATATTTGCCGCCTTAGTATTTTCGTGCGAAAGATGAATCGAGGCCACAACAGAACAGCCGATACCATACATCAGACCGAAACCGCTCACGATGAGCCATAGCGGGCAGAAGATATTGACGGCGGCCAACGCATCGCTACCTGCGCCATGACCGACAAAGGCTCCGTCAATGATGGTCATCACCGACATGCAGAGCATGCCCAGCAAGGTGGGGATCAGTATGCGGCGAAAGAGTGACGAGATGCGCTCTTTGCCAAAGTCAATGTTGTCGCGATTCATTCCGATGCGGGATTGTGTTAAGAAACGGCCTTGCGAATTACTGAAAGACCGCATATATTCTGAAAAAATAGAGCTGCCCAAAAACTTAGGCAGCTCTTCTCTTTACAGCGAGTTGCAAGCTTACTCTGCTGCAACCTCCTCTGTAGCCTCTGCTGACTCCTCAGCAGCAGCTGCAGCAGCCTCTGCGGCAGCCTCAGCAGCCTTCTGAGCCAAAGCAGCAGCACGCTCCTCCTTAACCTTAGTCTCGGCAGCGAGTGCAGCCTTCTTAGCAGCCGATGCGTCAGTAGCGAGCTTGTTAACCTTAGCGGCGATCTTGCTCTCCTTCTCACCAAGCCACTTGTTGAACTTAGCCTCAGCGTCACTCTCAGAGAATGCGCCCTTAGCTACGCCACCCAACAGATGCTTCTTGTATAATACACCCTTGTACGAGAGAATAGCTCGACAAGTATCGGTAGGTTGTGCGCCCTTGAGTAACCAATCCAAAGCTCTCTCGAACTTCAGGTCGATTGTAGCAGGATTAGTGTTAGGGTTGTAAACACCCAACTTCTCGATAAATCTACCATCACGTGGCGCTCTGCTATCTGCGGCAACGATGTGGTAAACAGGAGCACCCTTCTTACCGTGACGTGCCAAACGAATTTTAACAGCCATTTGCTATA
>CAYTGT010000171.1:0-4129 GCA_964437405.1 uncultured Alistipes sp. | reverse complement strand
TGATTTTCTTGTGTATTTTCCGTATCCTCGCTGAGGAGCTATTGATTTGCTTGTCTATTTTTCATATCTTTGCCTATATCTCAATAAGTTTTATATGGATTATTTGCAGATATTAGAGAATATATACCAAGCCATTTTGCCATACGCCAAAGATGGTAAGCAGGCAGACTATATCCCCGAATTAGCAAAGGTAAACCCCGACCAATTCGGCATGTGCATACACTCTATTTACGGTGAGACAGCCGCCATCGAGCAAGCCGACACAAGATTCTCAATACAGAGTATCTCAAAGGTATTCACGTTGGCCATGTGCCTTTCGATCAAGGGTGATGATCTTTGGAAAAGGGTGGGCAAAGAGCCATCAGGAACGGCATTCAATTCGCTCGTGCAGTTGGAGGTAGAGAAGGGAGTGCCACGCAATCCGTTTATCAATGCAGGTGCACTCGTAATGGCAGATATACTACTATCGCATCTGAGCAATCCCGAAACAGAGTATTTAGATTTTGTACGCGCGGTGGCTGACAACCAGACCATTGACTACAATCGAGACGTTGCAAATTCGGAGCGAGAGAATGGTTATCTGAATGCAGCCATAGCCAATCTACTAAAATATCATGGTACGATAGAAAACGACATCGAAGAGGTGTTACACTTCTACTTTCTGATGTGCTCAATAGAAATGAGTTGCCGCGAATTATCATTGGCATTTTTGGCATTTGCCAACCATCGCCGCAAATTTGACCATGCAGGAATTACGCTCACATCATCACAAGTAAAACGCATCAATGCCATCATGCAGACTTGCGGTTTTTATGATGAGGCAGGCGAGTTTGCATACCTTGTGGGATTGCCAGGCAAGAGTGGCGTAGGCGGAGGAATCGTTGCGATACACCCTTTGCAATATTCGGTAGCGGTATGGAGTCCGCGCCTAAACTCTAAGGGTAACTCCGTGATGGGAATCAAAGCTCTTGAGCTGTTGACAACCGAGACCAAAGAGTCGATTTTCTAAGAGGTTTAATGGCGAGTGGAGGCACAACTCGGCAAAGATGTTTGTATAAATTTTAAGAATAAGCTGCCGACAAACATACAATTTTGCCCGCAAATTACGAAAAATAGAGAATTTAGTTTAAATTTGTATTGCGTATGCCGAATTTGGGCAGATTTGGGCGAATTTACACTGCTCGATCATTTTTAATATGCAAAACAGAGATTAAAGGAGAGTAATCGGAGAAGCGAATTAGGATTCGAGAAACATTATGAATATAGATTTTGTGATCACATGGGTTGACATGGATGACCCAAAATGGCAAGCCGACTTTGCGAAGTATTCGGGTAAAAAAGAGAATACGAAAAATGGTGTATCCAAAGCCCGCTTCCGCGATTATGGATTTCTGAAGTATTGGTTTCGAGGTGTAGAGAAATTTGCGCCTTGGGTGCGTAAGATACACTTTGTGACCAGCGGTCAAAAACCAGATTGGCTTGACGAGAACAACCCTAAGATAAACCTCGTCAACCATCGAGACTATATTCCAGAGCAGTTTTTGCCAACCTACAACTCGGTTGTCATCGAGCGATACATACATCGAATCCCTGATTTGGCAGAACATTTCGTCTATTTCAATGACGATTTCTATATCATTAACCACATCAGCACCGAGCGTTTCTTCCGCAATGGGTTGCCTTGCGACATCGCAGTATTCCAATACAACCCTTCTTGGTCGCAGTGGTACATAAGAATCAAAAATAATCTTAGGATTATCAACCAGCACTTCGACAAAAAAGAGGTTATGGCTCGCGACCACGACAAGTGGTTCCACAAAAGCTATGGTTCGAGAGCACGCCTGAACTATCTGCTCAAACCTTACGGTAAATTTATCACTTTGCGCACACCACACAATGCACAGCCATATCTAAAAAGCACATTTGAGGAGGTGTGGAGCGTTGCTGAAAAAGAGCTAACCGAGACTTCGGTTAATCGTTTCCGTGCGTTGAACGACTACACACCCGAACTTTTCCGCACATGGCAAATCTGCAAGGGAAATTTTGAGCCGTACAACACATACAGCGACACAAAGATGTTCCCGCTGATGATCAAGCCCGAGCAGGCTGTCAAGGCGATTTACAACCAATCGTACTCGCTCATTTGCTTGAACGACAATGTACACATACGCAATTATGAGCAGGTTATGGAGAATATCAAGAATGCTTTTGAATCAATTCTCCCCGAAAAGTCAAGTTTTGAGCGATAACCACCCTCATACAGATAGCAAATTTTACAACTATAATGAATAAGGTACTTGCTGAAATTATAGCGGGAGTGATTCCCCACAAGATGACACGCAACAAGTGGCGCGGTATTTTGCGTTATGGGCTTTGGAAGGCTTTGAAGTTAAAGTATAGGATGAAGCGCGACCGCACTACCCCACGCTACTATTTGGCTGTATGTGCCATCGCCAAAAACGAAGGACCTTATTTCAAAGAGTGGATCGAGTGGCACCGCAAACAGGGTGTTGAGAAATTCTACATCTACGACAACGAGAGCACAGATTGCACAAAGGAGGTACTCAAGCCCTACATTGAATCGGGATTGGTTGAATACAACTATTGGCCAGGGCGAAAACAGCAACTTGCCACCTATGATGATTGTTTTGAGCGACACCGTTTGGAGGCTCGTTGGATAGCGGTGATCGACCTCGATGAGTTCATCTACCCCGTCAAAGACCAAAGCATTACAGAGTTCCTACGCCGAATGGAGGATTACTCGGTTGTGGAGATTAATTGGTTGGTCTATGGTAGCGGAGGAGCTAAGAATCAAGAGCCTGGCGGAGTTATGGAGCGTTTCCACAAGCACTCGTTGCCAGAGCATAAACTAAACACTCACGTAAAGAGTATTGCCAACCCAAGACATGTCTGCACAATGACAGGTTGCCACGAAGCTGCCCGCATTTCGGGTCGTGCTGCCGACTCGCACGGTCAGCCGCTAAAACGTGGTTTCCGCGACCGCACGCCTCAACAAGACATCATCCACATCAAACATTATGCGGTGAAGTCGTATGAAGAGTTTTTGGCAAAGCGCTCACGTGGTCGAGCTCGCATAAACTCGCTCCGCGACATGAGTTATTTCGACCAATATGATCTAAACGATATCGAGGACAAAAGAGAGAATTAGATAATACGAGAGGGTGCTGTCTGATTTCAGCACCCTCTCGCAGTATATTCACTGTTTTACCAATCGGCTTTTGATATTCGGATATCGCTCCAAGATTCTATCAAGAGACTCTTTATTGCGATCATCGCCAGGCTTCAGATTGACAGATTTCAACGCAAACTCATCGGGTTTGCCGATCTCCACCATCTTAGGATGCCATCCAGGAACAGGAACGACATAAGTACCTTTCGACACAGCCGCCGCCCAAAACCACACATCATCTGTTGTTGGAGCCAACTCCATAAAAATTTCGGGCACAAGCATCTTTTCATCTAAAGAGTGAGGAGGATACAACACACCACCAACGCCCGTCTGCATGGCCAAATGGTTAAAGTGATAACGCTTAAAGACAAAATCGTACCACTTATACTTTCGCCACTCGCTATATGGGCGATCGGGGCGCACCAACCTCACACGATGAGCAATAATGGCATCGGGCAAGCGCTTATGAACACTCACCAAATCGCGCAACATATCGGGATAATAGCAGATATCATCGTCAATGGTCACAATCACATCATCAGGGAAATCCCTCAGCGCAGGCATCAACTTCTTATATGAGCGAATCTCGGCATCATCAAACCTCACCTCAAAGATCGGATTCTCAGCTTGCAGCTTCTCCAATTCAGCGGGGATCACTCCATCTGGAAACTTTTGCGTATCTAAATAGAGTACGATTTTATCAGGAAGCATCGACCCCTGCAACACCGAGCGGATAGCCTCTACGGCATAAGGCAACGCCTTCGGGAAGGATGTCAGCGATACTATAATCTTCTCTTTACCCATATCATTATTCATTTTCTACTCTTTGTTTTACAATCGGATAGCGTTCAAGGATGGCGTTAAGAGCAACAGCATTTCGATCTACTCCCGATTTAAAGTTCACAGTTTTGAGCGACAACTCGCGAGGCTTCTCCAACC
>CAYTGT010000170.1:0-4200 GCA_964437405.1 uncultured Alistipes sp. | reverse complement strand
CTCAAGAAAGTGTTGTTTTACATAGTCCACAATACTCCAATGGCTTCGCAAATATAGTTATAAATTTCCATACTACAATAAAAATTAAGTTTTTTTTTGAAAAAAGTTACGAGCAACGTATACATTATATATACAATATAGCGCCAATAGTTACAAATTACCGCGGGGGTAACATGTAAATTTGTAACTTTTTATGGACATTTTGTAGTAAATTTTGTGATTTAATCAATCTCAACAACACCCTTCGACACTTTAATACACCGCCACACGTGAGATAGCGAGTGGGCCGCGCGACTCCAAGAAGCGTACTCGCAAAGCCGATGTCTCGATCTCGCCGCCCTTAAGTGGCAAGATGCGCTTATATCCGACCGTAGTACCCGATGCCACCTCTACCCATGAGCCATTCTGCAAAGCCTCAACCGTAAACTTCTTGATGCGTTGACCCAGCGCGATATGCTCCTGAATGGTGACATATTTAATCGTTTGTGGCTGAGTCCACGAAATCTCCACATCAGCGGCCGTAACGCCATCAGCCGTAGCCCAATACTTATCATCCTCGCCACGAAGATTATTCGCACCATAACCGCAACCACGATCGGCCGACACCTTGAATTTGGCCTCAAGAGCAAGATCCTCAGCAAAAGTCTGATCAACCATCTTGCGCCATGCCATGAGCGACTCCACATCCTGCTCAGGAACTCGTCCTCGGCGATCGGGTGCAAGGTTAAGCAGAAGCGTACCGCCACGACCAACCGAAGTCAGATATATATTGAACAATTGCTCAGGTGTTTTTGGCTGCTGATTCTCGTGATAGAACCATCCTGGACGAATTGAGACATCAGCCTCGGCAGGAGCCCAACGATTACCATCCTCCATACCATGTTTCAGCACCGAGATATTATCCTTGCCGCGCGGATACATCTGCTCTGACGAAGCCATTGCCCAACAATGCTCATCAATAACGCCACGCTCGTTGGAGCACCAACGTGCATCTGGCAGCGAAGAGCTCCAAACCACAGTCTCAGGCGAAAGCTCGCGGATTATCTCCACCACCTTTGGCCAATCATAATAGAGGTAGCCCGATTCCATGATACGGGTCTCGTTGGCACCACCATAGTAACCGTCACCACCATTAGCGCCATCAAACCACATCTCAAACACTGGGCCATAAGCGGTCAACAACTCTCGCAACTGGTTGCGATAATAGACCAAATACTCGTCTGTACCATATCCAGCATGGTTGCGATCCCACGGAGAGAGGTAGATACCGAACTTCACGCCCTGCTTGCGGCACGCCTCAGCGACCTCGCCCACGATATCACCCTTACCGCCTTTATATGGGGAGTTTTTCACCGAGTGCTCGGTATATTTACTTGGCCAGAGGCAGAAGCCGTCATGGTGCTTTGCTGTCAAGATCAAACCTTTCAAGTTGGCATCCTTCACGATCTTAACCAACGCATCAGCATCGAAATCCGTAGGATTGAACAGCTCTGGCGACTCATCGCCATAACCCCACTCGCGATCTGTAAAGGTATTGATCGTAAAGTGTACGAAAGCATATTGCTCCATCTCATGCCACGCCAACTGGTGAGGCGCTGGGACAACACTCATCGGAGCAGGAGCTTCGGCCTTACATGCCACCATCATCAGAACAACAAGGCTCTGAATGACTATAATAGCTCGTCTGAACAGATTGTTTCTCTTTTTCATATTAAAGTGTTTGGTTAGTTTCTCTACTTTTTCTTATCTCCCACAGCTACTTGATACTCCTCCCACAACGTCTCGATATCGTACTTCTCGCCCAACACATGCTTTATCGCACCATCAAATGACCAAGGAACTACATGCAGTGTACTGAGGTTGAATTTACGCAAAAAATCGGGATCGTAGTTATCTCTGATCCACACAAAGAAATATCCCGCGTGGCGATAACCATTCATATAGTGTCCGCCCTTCGGACGATCCTTCTCGCCATAGAAACCGCCATTGGCAACACGCACCGCATCAGCCATACCCTCGATAAAGGCCCAGAAAACGCGGTTCGTACCATACGAGCCTATACCCTGTGGCTCCAACTGATAGGCGTGAGTCAACTCGTGCAACAACACTCCGCGAGTCTCAAACATCACCTTCTCATCTCCTCGTCCGCGATAAGAGTTTTCCACATGGCGTGAGCTGTAAAATATATGTACTCGTCCATTGCCACCACCTTTGGCCGAGATTCCCTCTTTGTCCTCAAGCGTGTAGTAGATCGAGTTGACAGGCATTATCTCATCCTTTGGCGAGAAATACAACGTAGCAAGTACCGTGCGAGCCTGCTCCGAGATATAAGCTTCGGGGTCGGCTATCAGACGATGATAAATTTTCGAGCCCTCGCTATGTGTCGCCTTATCGTGAAAACGTATTCGGCCGACATCATATTTCTGCCACTTCTTGAGATTGAGCGGTTTCACTTTCTTCGCTCCCTCAGAAGCCGACACTTGCAAAATAGAGAAGGCCGACAAAAGAGCCAAACCCACAATTAAAATTCCTCGCACACACTTTTTCATGATCTCTATCTTTTTATTGATTTACGGTTTCGTTTCACGCCACTTTTCTTCGAGTCTATCACGTTTCTCCTCATCATTGGTCTTGCAGTCGCCCCTCCGCGAGAGAAGAAATATGCCTTCTGACGGCGTTTATCATCCTGACTACGCGCTACATATACCTTCTCGCCCGTATATGGATTCTCACCCGTATAGAACATCACCGAAGATAGTGTCATCGGGGTTGGCGTCAGATCCTGCACCTGCTCTAAGTCGAAGTGCAAACGTCCCAACACCTTATCAGCCAACGCCTTCATATCCGATTCGCGACACCCTGGGTGGGATGAAATAAAATATGGGATCAACTGATATGGCAACTCATTTTGGCGGCAGATACGCTTAAAGTCATCATTCAACTGCTCAAACTGTCCGAAAGATGGCTTACGCATCAAGTTCAACACGTGATCCTCAGTATGTTCGGGCGCAACCTTTAATCGACCAGAGGTGTGGTGCTTTAGCACGCACTCCAAATATGGTTTATCATCAAAGAGGTCGTAACGGATTCCACTGCCAATAAAAGCCTTCTTCACGCCCTTCACTGCTCGAATCTTCTCATACAGAGCCAACAGCGGGCCATGATCATTATCAAGATTTGGACATCGCTTAGGGTGCAGACACGATGGACGGCGGCACTTGCCACAAATCGTCCGATTCTTACCGCCCATACGATACATATTGGCCGAAGGCGCTCCTACATCCGACAGATAACCCTTGAAGTCTGGCATTTTGGTCACTCGCTCCACCTCCTGCAAGATACTTCGCTCGCTACGTGAGTTGATAAACTTACCTTGATGTGCCGAAATGGTACAGAACGAACATCCTCCAAAACAACCTCTGTGGATATTGATCGAGTGCTTGATCATCTCCCACGCAGGGATATCCCCTTTGCCACGATAGCGAGGATGAGGCTGACGCTCGTATGGCAGATCAAACGAATGATCCAACTCCTCAGTTGTCAGGGTCGCATTTGGTGGCGTCACGACCACATAGCGATCACCCACCTGCTCTACCAACGTCAATTCTGGATTCATCAGATTGCTCAAGGTCTCCTCCTCGACAAAATTTTCGGCAAAGGCTATTTTGTCACGTTGGCACTCCTCGAAAGAGTGCAAAAGTTTTGTCTGCTGAGGATCAAGTCGCTCAACATAGGTTTTATCGGCCACAAACGCCACTTGGCGCAACTTACGCAACAATTTGGCATTAAAGCCATTGCGCATTGCCTTTGCCACTTGCTGGATAACTCGCTCGCCCATGCCATAGATCAGCAGGTCGGCACCACTCTCAATCAACATCGAGGGTTTGAGACTATCGCTCCAATAGTCATAATGAGTCAGACGGCGCAACGAAGCCTCAATTCCTCCCACCACCACAGGGACATGAGGAAATAACTGCTTCAAGATGCGACAATATACCGTAGCGGCATAGTCGGGACGAAAGCCCGCTTTACCGCCTGCTGTATAGGCATCGTTACTGCGCAGACGAATGTTTGCCGTATAGTGATTCACCATCGAATCCATCGCACCAGCCGAGACTCCAAAGAACAATCGCGGAGCACCGAGCTTAGTGAAATCGCGCAGATCATCTCGCCAATTAGGTTGCGGAACGATAGCCACTC
>CAYTGT010000169.1:0-4200 GCA_964437405.1 uncultured Alistipes sp. | reverse complement strand
CCATACTTAGCGATCATCTCAGTAACATCGTGAGCAGCTCCGCCGACAGCGAAGTTCAAGTGACCGTGCAAACGAACATACTTGATAGCCTTATCGAAGTAAGCGTGACGTACAATCCACATCTGTGAGAGTGTCATCTGCTCACCGCCAAATGCCATGATATCCTCCTCCAAGAATGAGAGAGTAGAGAAGCACCAGCAAGTACCGCTACGATACTGGTTAGTGATAGGCACAGTCTTAACGACCTTCTTGTCTGTAAATTGGTAACCCTCCTGTGCAGAAGCAGCTACTGCCATACCGAAAATTACGGCGGCCAAAACTAAAAATTTCTTCATAATTTGTTGTATTTAGGTTTTATTAAAAATTTCTTCCTCGTTAACTCTCGTAAGTATTGTTTTAATGTAGTCTTTCCCAAGTTGCTTTCTCTTTCGCCATGCCACAGAGGGCTGCAAATCCGATGATTGGCATCTCTGCACTCGTTTTTGTCGTTAGAGACTCCAATCCTCGCCTATAAATAGGTTCGGTGGAGTGACGCACCCGTAACGGGTGTTTTCGCCCCTTTATTTCTTGCCCTTTTTAGGTGCTGAAGCTACTATCTGCTGGCAATCTTCATACGTAAGATCCTCAACCTTGCGACCATGTGGCAGACGGTAATTCTTACCCTTGTAGGCAATGTAGGCACCGTAACGGCCATTCTTGATCACCATGTTTTTATCTTCGTCAAAGGTCTTGAGCGGTGCTGCTGCGGCAGCGGCCTGAGCCTGCTGCTCGGTGATAAGCTCCACAGCGCGATCGTATTGGATAGTGTATGGATCATCGCTATTTGCAAGCGAGGCGAACGAATTTCCATAGCGCACGTATGGGCCGAAGCGACCAATACCTACCATCAGATCCTGACCCTCATATTTACCTAAGTTACGTGGCAGGCTGAAGAGCTCCAACGCCTCCTCCAACGTGATAGACTCTATGAGCTGACCCTTCTTGAGCGATGCGAACTGCGCCTTGCCGCCCTCCTCAGCCACGATCTCAACCATCGGACCATAGCGGCCAATACGCGCTCTCACGTCACGGCCACTCTGAGGGTCGCGACCCAACAGACGGCTCTGAGAGTCCTTATCGGTCTGTGTCTCCAACGCCTTCTCCACCTGAGTGTGGAATGGTGAGTAGAAACGTGTAATCATCTCGCGCCAAGTGAGTTCACCGTTAGCAACATGGTCAAATTCCTTCTCCACGCTCGCGGTGAAGTTGTAATCCATGATGTCGACAAACTGACGCTCCAAATAGTCGTTCACGACCATACCTATATCTGTCGGAGCCAAGCGGTTTTTCTCCTTGCCATAGCTCTCCGAAAGGCGTTTCTCGCTCAACTTGCCCGATGACGAGAGTGTCAAAGTTGTGTATTGGCGCTTCTGAGCATCACGATTTTGCTTTACAACGTAACCACGATTGATGATTGTGGTGATTGTAGGAGCGTATGTTGATGGACGTCCGATACCCAACTCCTCCAAACGCTTAACGAGCGATGCCTCGTTGTAGCGTGGTGGTGCTGTGGTGAAACGCTCGGTAGCCACGATCTGAGTCGAGATCACGCTGTCGCCGACATTCATCTTTGGCAACAATCCCTCCTCGGCCGACTCCTTCTGCTGATCCTCGTCAACAGACTCGGAATAGAGGCGCAAGAAGCCATCGAAACGAACTACCTCACCGCTGGCAACAAACTGATTCTCTGTGCCATTCATGTCGATCACGACAGTTGTACGATCTACCTCAGCAGCGACCATCTGCGAAGCTACTGTGCGCTTCCAGATCAAGTCGTAGAGGCGTTTCTCGGCCGTTGTACCGTCAATCTCTGTGCGGTCGATATATGAAGGGCGGATAGCCTCGTGAGCCTCCTGAGCGCCCTTAGTCTTAGTTTTGTAGTTGTGAGCCGAAGAGTATTTATCACCGAAATGCTTAGTGATCTCCTGCTTGCACTGCGCGATAGCCTGCGCCGAGAGGTTCACCGAGTCGGTACGCATATAGGTGATAAGTCCATGCTCGTAGAGGTGCTGAGCAACAGACATCGTCTGCGCAACAGACATTCCCAATTTACGACCCGCCTCCTGCTGCAATGTCGAAGTGGTGAACGGTGCCGCAGGGTAACGCTTCATTGGTTTCTCCTCTGCCTTCGATACGCTGAACGAAGCACCCACGCAGCTCTTCAAGAACTCCTCAGCCTCCTGTTGAGTCTCAAAGCGGCGTGAAAGCTCGGCCTTGAAGAGCGTCTTGCTCTGGTCATCAGTAGGGTAGAAGTGCGCCACAATGCGGAAGTATGGAGTAGAGTTAAATGCGATGATCTCGCGCTCGCGCTCCACGATCAGGCGCACAGCAACCGACTGCACGCGGCCTGCCGAGAGTGCTGGCTTCACCTTCTTCCACAACACTGGCGAGAGCTCAAAGCCCACGATACGATCCAACACGCGGCGAGCCTGCTGAGCATCGACCAAGTTCATATCAATCGTACGCGGATTCTCGATTGCGTTGAGTATGGCGTTTTTGGTAATCTCGTGAAAAACAATACGTTTGGTCTTATCCACAGGCAGGTCGAGCACCTCGGCCAAGTGCCATGCGATAGCCTCTCCCTCGCGGTCCTCATCGGATGCCAACCAGACGGTTTTCACCTTCTCGGCCAACTTCGAGAGATCCTCCACAACCTTACGTTTATCGGGCAAAATTTCATAATCGGGAGCAAACTTCTCATCAATCTTCACTCCTAAGCCCTTCTTCGACAGGTCGCGGATATGTCCGAAACTTGACTTAACAACGTAGTCCTTACCCAAAAACTTCTCGATAGTCTTAGCCTTTGCGGGGGACTCTACGATGACTAAATTCTCTTGCATTTCCTATATATCATCTTATGCAACAAACCTAATCCCGCGAGGAGTTAGGTTTGTTATATTCTAAAAATCTGGTTAACTACTTGACCAACGTGTATGTTATATCGATCGAGATACTTGCCTTGTTCTGCTCTGCATCGCCACCCTGAATAACGCTTTGGTTGAGCGTGAAGCGGTCGTATGCTCCAGGCGCTAAGTATATCATGCGCGGCACCTTCAGCTTCGATAAGTCGGGCTTGCCGTCAGCATCCTTTTCCAACTTCAGCACTGCGTTCATCAGCTCCTGTATGTAGGACGAGATATTCATTTCGTAGCAAGCCAACGAGCGGTTCATATAGCCGTTGTAAGGCAACGACCCCGACTCCTCCTGAGAGTAGACATAGTCGAGAACAGGGTTCAACGTCTTGTAGTTGTAGTACAATCCCAATTTCGAGATCGAAGTATCCATTTTGTCGGCCATCGCAATTGGGTCGAGCTTATTGTAGTCGTAATCGGCATCTTCGATGTAGAATTTCAGTGATGCCTGATTCACAGCCACCGAACGATATTCACCTTCGTCACACACCGTAGCCAACGAGTAGAGGAACTCATCGGTAAAGTTCAACTCGGTCATCACGCTACCGCAACCAGCTACATAACCCAACTCCACCTCAGGGCGATTATTTTCGTTCTCTGAAATCGAGAAGGCACCCAACTCGCTACCCGCAAAGTCAAACTTAGCCGACTGAACGCGGTTGTTACCATAGTTGTCGATAGCCTGCGCATCGTAGCAGACATAGCCAATCGAGATAGTATCGGTCAACAAGTCAACATCGTGACCTGCGTTACGTGTACGTCCGAAGAGCTGGAATCCTGTCTCGGCAGGTTGCAACACGAAGGCTGCGCCCTTGCCATCCTCTGGAGTGTCGTATGCTGGCTCGACATAGATTCCTTTGAAGTTGGACACAAAGGCTGAATCCGACTGATAGTTCTCGACCTGATAGTTCGCCAAGCCGTTAGAATCCAACTTCTTGCGACAGAAGATCAGATCCAAGAAATCCTTTGTCGCCTCGGTCTCCTGCATACGCACATGGCTTGAGGTTGTATAGACTCCCTTAGTGTGGTCGGGGAACATGAATGTGAAGATCGGCTTAGCACTCTTCGAGAGCTGACCACACTCCCACGGATCATAATTCACATAGTAGATCGAATCCTCATAACCATGGAAAATATCCTGCTCAAGAGCATAGACATTATACTTTGTCGGTTTGAGCGTATCGCCCACGAAGGTATCCACCGAGAGGAGGAATACAGCCGAGTCATAGACAGGACGATAACCGAAACC
>CAYTGT010000168.1:0-4201 GCA_964437405.1 uncultured Alistipes sp. | reverse complement strand
ACGGAGAATTTATTTCCCGTTATCAAGCAGTTTCTCTATTCAGATCATGAGATCTTCCTCAGAGAGTTAGTTTCTAATGCTGTGGATGCTACTCAGAAACTCAAAACACTCTCATCGAAGGGTGAGTTTAAGGGCGAATTGGGTAACATCAACATCTCGATTGATGTAGACTCAGAGAAGAAGACATTGACCGTGACAGATCGTGGAATCGGTATGACTGCCGAGGAGATTGATCGTTACATCAACCAGATCGCATTCTCAGGGGCGGAGGAGTTCCTCGCCAAGTATAAGGATCAAGCTATCATCGGCCACTTCGGTTTAGGATTTTACTCATCGTTCATGGTTGCCGACAAGGTGGAAATCTTCACTCAGTCATACAAGGAGGGCGAGAAGCCTGTGCATTGGATGTGTGACGGATCACCTGAGTACGAGATGGAGGAGCTTCAGGAGAGCCGCGAGCGTGGAACATCTATCGTGTTGCACATCTCGGAGGATTGCAAGGAGTATGGCGAGCAGAGCAAGGTAGAGGAGCTTTTGAAGAAGTATTGTCACTTCTTGCCTGTGCCTATTGTTTGCGGTAAGGTTAAGGAGTGGAAGGATGGTAAGTACGTTGACACTGAGAAGGATAATGTGATCAATGATACAACTCCCCTCTGGACTCAGAAGCCAAATGAAATCACCGAGGAGCAGTACAAGAAGTTCTACTCAGACCTCTATCCAATGAGCGATGAGCCATTGTTCTATATCCACATGAATATAGATTATCCGTTCAACCTCACTGGTATTCTGTACTTCCCAAAGATCAACAACAATTTCGAGATCCAGAAGAACAAGATCCAGCTCTACTGCAATCAGGTGTTTGTGACAGATCAGGTGGAGGGTATTGTGCCTGAGTATTTGACTCTGTTGCATGGTGTGATCGACTCTCCAGATATTCCACTTAACGTATCGCGTAGCTACTTGCAGAGCGACTCTAACGTGAAGAAGATCTCTGGCTACATCACTCGCAAGGTTGCAGACAGATTGAAGGAGTTGTTCACTACAATGCGTGAGGATTATGAGAAGAAGTGGGATGATTTGAAGGTGTTTATCCAATACGGAATCCTCACTGACGAGAAGTTTGCAGAGAAGGCTCAGGATTTCATGCTCTTGAAGTCTACCGAAAACAAATACTTCACAAGCAAGGAGTACATCGAGTTGGTGAAGGAGAATCAGACCGACAAGGACAACAACATCATCTTGCTCTACGTTGACGATCCTATCGACAAGCACCCATTCGTGGAGGCAGCCAAGAATAAGGGTTACGATGTATTGGAGATGAACGGCCAGTTGGATAGCCACTACATCAACTACTTCGAGTCGAAAAATCAGAATGTTCGTTTTGTGAGAGTCGATAGCGATGTAGTCGAGAAGTTGATCCAGAAGAAGGAGCAGATGTCGATGTCGCTTACCGAGGCACAGCAGGAGTTGATGCGTCCTGTATTCGAGAGCCAGATGCCAAAGGATGACAAGATCACCTACAACATCTCATTCGAGCCTATGTCGGCAGACGAGTCGCCTGTGGTAATCACACAGAATGAGTTTATGCGCCGCATGAAGGATATGGCAAAGGTTGGCGGTGGCGGTATGAGCCAATTCTACGGCCAGATGCCTGACAACTTCACAATTACAGTCAACGGCAACCACCCAATCGTAATTGATATTTTGGGCGATGTGGAGCGTTCTTACGGCGACAAGCTCAAGTCTATCACCAAAAAGATTGATGCAGCGGTGGCTGAGGAGAAGCGCTTTGACGAGACTGTAAAGGGCAAGAAGGAGGCAGACTTCACTCCAGAGGAGCGAGAGATGTCGGAGGAGTTGTCGAAGAAGGTTGTAACATTGCGCGATGAGCGTAACGAGCGTTTGCGTGAGATTGGTAAGGAGAATAAGTTGGTGCGCCAGATTATTGACCTTGCGCTCTTATCGAACGGTATGTTGAAGGGTAAGAACCTCACAGACTTTATCCAGCGCAGTATCACGTTGATCGAGAAATAGTGTAACGTCATTCCACCGAACCTCAGGGCTAGGAATGGAAACTCTAAACACGATAATAAAATTATAGAGATGCCAATCAGCAGGCTTTGCCCGCTGTGGCATGACGAATAATAATAGGGGAGTTGGCCACGTGGCTGACGCCCCTAAATTTTATTTACTTTGCGATACGCCTTTCTTAAATATCTTTTTGCGTTTTGCAAAATGTCCAATAGCCGCTAAACTAAATACTCCTCCCAGCCATAAATGCACTATACCAGCATGATTACCTTGTCCCTCGCAGAAACACAGCACGTAGAGTCCAGAAAATAGGACTAATGCAAACGCAAGCGACACGATTGCAATTCCTCGTTTTTTAGCGTGAGGTAGTTTCTTAAAAGAACGATATATTGGTAGATGCTGCTTTATGTGAAGAATGGCAAACACTACCAAAATTATATTGATCACGATATGCGCCACCGACCACAAATGCCACTCGTTATGAGTCAAGTGATGATCAGAAAAATGGATCATCGCACCCGTTAGCAATGATAACGGTGCTGCGATAACCATAACTATATCGGTACGAAAAATAGGTTTTATCATTTGTAATAATTAAGGGATTAAAGGTTCTGAGTCTCAATAATGATCTGACGAAAAATCAAAAGTGTTGTATGAAAGAGCAGTATTATATTAGGCTACTTCTTTCGATACAACACTTTAATAGACGAAGCCTTTGAGATTACAACAACGCGTCAATTTTAGCCTTAACGTTCTCCTTAGTAGTTGCGCCAACGATCTTATCCTGAACCTCACCGTTCTTAATAAAGACGATAGTAGGGATGTTACGTACACGGAATTGAGCAACGATATCATCGCATGAATCAACGTCACACTTACCGATTGTCACCTTACCCTCGTACTCTGCAGCCAACTCATCAATAATAGGCGATACCATGCGGCATGGGCCACACCACTCTGCCCAGAAGTCGATAACCAAAGGCTGATCTGCACTCTTCAAAGCCTCAAAATTCTCATTTGTAATTGCTAATGCCATAACTTAAATGTTTTATTAGTTAATTAATTTATGATAATGAATAATTTAATTCCATACTATCCAAAAACTCCACCAACTCATTAGTGAGCGCTACTTTATATCGCTTCGAGAAGAGTTTTAATACCGTCATACCATCTTCATCAATAATGGTGGTGCGCAGAATCACCTTACCCTTATTTTTTCGCACGACAGACGACAAGTCGTTGATAAATCCTTCGGTGATCTCTTTGGCTGGGATCTTGATATGCAACTCCTTGATCATCGTATCCTGCACCTCCGAGAGCTGCATCATCGAGAGGATCTTAAACTCCAATTCGGGGTTATCTCCATACGGACGCGGCTGAACCTTACCCTTCATAAAGAGGAAATAGTTAGGGTACATATATGGGCGAAAATGCTCATAATCTTTGCCAAAGAGGGCAAACTCGCGCATGCCATTATAATCCTCCAACGTAAACTTACCCCAATGGCGCCCCGTCTTGGTAGTCATCTCCTGTACCGAAGTCACCACACCCGCAAAACCGATCTCCTGCCCGTTGAGCGACTCTAAATCGCTCAGATCCGAGAGCTTTGCCTTACACATGTGGTCGATGATGACCTTGTACTCATCGAGCGGATGCGCCGAGAGATAGAGACCAATAACCTCCTTCTCCTTGTTGAGCATCTGCAACTGATTCCAATCTTCGGCCGCAGGTATGGCTGGGTGCTGAATATCGACAACCGCACCGCCACCGAACAGACTCTGCTGAGAGTTTTGTTTCTCCTGTTGCATACGCTGACCGTAACGAATCAAAAGCTCGATAAATGGCGCAGCGGCCGCTGACTTAGCGTCAGTAGCGAAGAATCGGCTACGATGGAACTCAATGATAGAGTCGAAACCACCTGCAAGGGCGATGTTTTCCAACGACTTGCGATTGACGATCGAGAAGTTTGTACGCTCGATAAAATCAAATATGTTTTTATATTGTCCGTTGCGCTCACGTTCCTCAATAATTGATCGTGCAGCAGCTTCGCCCACGCCTTTGATAGCCGCCAAACCAAAGCGAATGTCGCCACTCTTGTTAGAAGAGAAGCTCTGCTCCGACTCATTCACATCGGGGCCAAGCACGTTGATTCCCATGTGCTTACACTCGG
>CAYTGT010000167.1:0-4243 GCA_964437405.1 uncultured Alistipes sp. | reverse complement strand
CAGAAACGAGTACCTATTCCACCCGCCATTATGACACAATATGTACTATTTTTTACCATATTAATATAAAGAAATTTTAATAATTACACAAAGATAAAAAATTATTCGTAACTTTGCCGCTTGAAAAACAAATTTATAACAAAAAAGATGAAGATAAGACTCTTTACTATACCCAACATGCTTACATTAGGCAATTTGGTGTGCGGATCAATCGCAACGATAGCTATATTGGTGGCGGGCGATATGAAGGCAGCATTCTGGTTGGTGGTGATTGCAGCGGTGTTTGATTTCTTCGATGGATTTACAGCACGCTTATTGAAAAGTTCATCTGCAATAGGTGGAGAGCTCGATTCTTTGGCCGATATGGTATCGTTTGGCTTGGTGCCTGCGTTGGCGATGTATTGCACATTCCTCGGTGCACCTCAAGCGACCCAACTTCCTGATTGTTTAATAAGTTACGGAGCTTATCTCAACCTAATTATAGTTGCTTTCTCGGCTTTAAGATTGGCTAAGTTTAATGTTGACGACACCCAACACACAGAGTTTTGCGGTTTGCCAACTCCTGCCAACGGTTTATTCTGCCTATCGCTTGCAATGTTAATAGCAGCAGGTGAGTTTTCATTGGCCAAGGAGTGGATTTTGCTCATTTCTGTCGTGATGGCATGCTTGCTGATCAGTCCTGTGAGAATGTTTGCATTGAAGTTCAAAGGATTCGGACTGAAGGGAAATGAGATACGATATGGATTTATTGCACTTTGCATCGCATTGATCGCATTATTCACGAAATTTGCTGTACCAGCGATTATCGTGCTTTACATCGTAATATCGGTTATTCGTTACGCAATAAATATCGGCAAAAATTAGTTAAATAGATTATACTCGACAAAACGCGCAGATGATGAAGATGGCATTACGCATAGCAATTGTTTTGGTAGCAGGGTTACTCAACTTGCTCCCACAGATGGTCTATGCCCAGATAGATGCGTCTGCTATTGCACGCGCAAATCGCCGAGGTCAAAATGTCGCTTTGGGTGGCGCAAACCCATACAACACAACCGACATGGAGGGAGAAGAGGAGGAGCAGACCGACTCAACCAAAGTGCGTAAGATCCGCAAACCCTTGGAGTCGTATTATTTCGGTGATTCAGTTAGAGCGTTGCCAAACTTTATGTGGCATGTGAGTCGCGAGATGAACGATGTGGAGATTGTACCAATCGACTCAACTCTCGCTTCATGGCGCATCGACTACCCTTATTATCGAAATGGTGTGGGAGATATCACATTGGGTGGTTTGGGTCAATCTACAATGCCTTTTAACTATTTCGACCGAACAAAGAGCGCCGATTTTAAGTTTGCGCAGTCATATGACGCATACACGTATCGCATGGAAAATACTCCGTTCTATAACTCTAAAACGCCATACCTAAACTTCATGTATTTAGAGTCTGGCCAAAAGAGGTATCGAGAAGAGAACTTCGAGATCACAACTACACACAACGTATCGCCAACAACGAGCTTTAACGTTAGCTATAAGTCTCGCGGAACGAAGGGTCTGTATGAGTGGCAACGTACAACGAACCACAATTTGGTGGCAGCCTTCGCCCATACAGGCAAGCGATACTCACTCCATGCAGCGTATATCAACAACCGCATCAAGCAGCGCGAGAATGGTGGTGCAGTGGGAATGTGGGCAGTAGCCGACACCACATTTGAGCACCCTTCGGGAGTACCGACCAAACTTGCTAAGGCAGAGGCTGAAAACTCATATCGCAACAACTCTTTCTTCGTAAAGCAGGCTTATGCGATACCGTTGCAAAGCGTAACAGATTATGACTACTCGCTGGCCGATCTATCTGCAATCTATGTCGGTCACATATTCGAGTATAACACGTGGAGCAAGCTCTATTCCGACAAGTATGCCACCTATGATAATGAGCGTGGTAGTATCAACGAGAATGGAGAGTATGAATCCACAACAGACATATATTACAAGAATTGGTACATTTCACCAACCGAGAGCCGCGACTCGATACGTGAGCGTGTGATCTCCAACCGACTCTTCGTTGAGGCCCAACCGTGGGATCGTAACGGCGCAGTAGGCCGCTTGGGCGGAGGTATCGGAATCGACATGTACGCATATTCTCAATTTGCCATGAACGACTATCTGACAGGCAAGCAAGGCAAAGTTAAAGAGACTGCTTGGTATGCCTATGGTGCCGTGAGTGGAAAAATTAAAAAAGCTGCCGATTGGGGTGCTGACATAAAGTATTACCCATCGGGATATAGAGGCGGAGACTTCGCATTGAATGCACACGTTGCACTCACAGCCAGCTTCCGCGGACACCCCGTTACCCTCACTGGACGATTCTCGCAGACTATGCAGTCGCCATCGTATTGGGAGGAGAACCTATTCTCGAACCACTATGTGTGGTTCAACTCCTTTAACAAGGAGGATGAAACTCGTTTCGAAGTATCGCTTGAGATCCCGTCATGGGCTTTGGAGATCAAGGCTTGGCAGGGAGTCGTGTCGAACAAAATCTATTACGACCAGACAAGCATGATTCATCAAGAATCAGAGGCGATAAGTCTGACGAGTTTGTATGCTCGCAAAGATTTCCGCGTTGGCGGATTTCATTTCGACCACAGGGCATTGATGCAGTGGAGTTCGAATCAAGATGTTATTCCCGTTCCCACATGTAGTGCGTTTCTATCTTATTACTATGAATTTTGGATTAAGAGCAACGTACTCAGAATGCAGTTAGGATTTGACGGAAGGTTTAATACCAGGTATTACGCACCATCCTACAATCCTGCGCTTGCGACATTCTACAATCAGCGCGAATATAAGATAGGCAACTATCCTTATGTGGACGCTTTTGTAACCGCAAAGTGGAAGAGAATGCGCATTTTCTTGAAGTATCAGCACGTGAATATGGGTCTCTTCGGCAATGGTCAGTATATGACTGCCGCGGGTTACGCCCAGAATCCAGGTATGTTCAAGATGGGTATCTCGTGGGGTTTCTATGATTAGCGTGCTCTACGGCTCATGACAAGCTGCCCGCAAAACAAACTTATATGTCAAAAAAGACAATTATTTTTTCGATTGTTCTTATTTTAGGAGTAACATTTTTTGAGTCAAAGATCTTCCGCGATGAGCTTGCTCAGAGCGTAACATTGCCAGAAGATATCCAGACTCAGGTAATCGCTGAGACAGCGATTGAGACTAAGAACCAAGTAGTAGAGAACGAGTGGATTATCTCTACTTACGATGAGATGATGCAACGCATCGGCAAAGAGGAGGGACAAGATTGGCTTTTGATGAGCGCCATAGCTTACAGCGAGTCGCGATTCAAGTCAAACCTAATCTCTAAGCAGGGTGCTATCGGCCTGATGCAGGTAATGCCAATCGTTGGCCGACATTTTAACGTGGAGAAGGAGGCTATTGCCGATCCTGAGACAAACATCCGTTTGGCGAGCAAGCTGCTTGCTCAGATTGACAAGACACTCAAGATCAGCCCATCCACACCGATCAATGATCGATTAAGTATTATTCTTGCTTGCTACAATGGCGGTATCGGTCACGTATCTGACGCACGCCGTTTGGCTAAGAGCAATGGAGAGAACCCCAACTCATGGGAAGTGGTAGCTCACTATTTGAAGCAGAAAGCCGATCCCGCAGTTTATGAGAGCGAGTTGGTACGTCATGGCAAATTTACAGGTAGCCGACAGACTGAGGCTTATGTAAGAGAGGTTATGAAGCGTTATGACGTATATCGTCAGATGGTAAACGGTAAGCAGATTTAAAATCTGCTTTCACCGATTGCTCTTAGAGAGTGAACAAAAAAACCGAGTTGATGTGATATCAACTCGGTTTTTTGTTTTCGGAGGGAAGGGGAGGGCTTACAACTTTCGCACACCACTCATTCCTCAAATGGATTATTTCTTAGTCTCCTCCTTCTTACCACGTTTTTCATAGAGGAAGCGGCGAATCTTCTTCGATGGGGTCTTAACAAACTCCTCCTTCTCCTCGACAACCTCAGAAATACGAGAGAAGCGGTTGACCTTAGAGTTTACATACTTCATGATGTCATTTTTCATCTCCTCCATCTTCTCTTCCCATTCGCGCTCTTTCTCCTTCCACTTATCACGCGAAATCTCCAACTTAGCCATCCACTCATTCTTCAAGCGCTCGATAGCTTCAGAATCATAGTGCACAAGAGCTACCAAATGACCATCCTGCTCG
>CAYTGT010000166.1:0-4255 GCA_964437405.1 uncultured Alistipes sp. | reverse complement strand
CAGGGTCAAGCACCTCCAACAACGCGCTCGATGGGTCGCCATGATTGCTCACGGTGATCTTATCCACCTCATCGAGGATAATCACAGGATTAGACGATCCGCAACGCTTAATGGTCTGGATGATTCGGCCTGGCATAGCTCCGATATATGTACGGCGGTGACCTCTGATCTCCGACTCATCGTGCAAACCACCCAACGAGATACGACTGAACTTACGCCCCAAAGCAGCCGCCACCGACTTACCCAAAGAAGTTTTACCCACTCCTGGAGGGCCATAGAGGCAGAGGATAGGAGATTTCAAATCGCCCTTGAGCTTGATTACCGCCAAATGCTCCAAGATACGCTCCTTGACCTCCTCCAAACCGAAGTGATCATCATCCAACTGCTTGCGTGCACACTCCAAATCGAGATTATCGGTAGTCACATCCAACCACGGAAGCTCTAACATCAGATTCAGATATGTCATCTGCACCGAATATTCCGCCACAGCAGGATTCAGACGCTCAACCTTCTGCAACTCCTTCTCAAAGAGTTGAGCTATCTCCTCTAGCCAATTCTTCTTACTTGCACGCTCGCGCATCTGATCTATCTCAGCATCGGTGGTATCACCCAACTCATCCTGAATTGTTCGCATCTGCTGCTGAAGATAATAGTCGCGCTGTTGCTTATCTATCTCGCGTTTTACCTTCTCCTGAATCTCGTTCTTGAGCTCGGCCATCTGCTGCTCACGCACCAAAATCTCTAACAACTTACGGGCACGCGCCAACAAGCCTGGAGCCTCCAACAACGCTTGACGATCCTCATCCGAGAAATCCATATTCGAACATACGAAGTTGATCAAGCCACGTGGCGAGTCAATGTTTTTGAGCGCAAATACCGCCTCCTTAGGTATCGCTGGCGAGATATTGATGATATTGAGCGCCACTTCGCGCACAGAATCCACCAACGCCTGAAACTCCACATTACCATCATCGGGCTGTGAATCGCGAATCGTGCGCACAGCAGCCTTAAGGTATGGCTCCGACTGAAGATACTCACCCACTTCGATCTTCTCAAGACCGCTTAAGATAACGGTCAGATTACCGTTGGGCATCTCCAAAATTTTAATGATACGAGCCGCCGTTCCGACTTTATACATGTCATCGGGTGAAGGAATCTCCACCTCGCTCTCGCGCTGCAACACAGCACCCAAAAGACCCTTCTCGGCATTCACATCACGCACCAACTTGATACTCTTTTCGCGACCAACAGTAATAGGGGTAATCGCACCAGGGAAGAGCACCGAGCTACGCAACGAAAGAATTGGCAGAGCTTCTGGAAGAGAGACCTCCTCCACAATATCATCTCCGCTTGTTATGATAGGCACCACCTGATGCTTGCCGTCAAGCACTTCAGGTAAAGCCTCCAAATCTGATAAATCAATAATATTTTTCTTCTTACTCATAATTTCACATTCAAAAATTGTTTGAGCTGACACTTAATAAACGGCTCAAACGGGTAAATACAGATATTCCCAGATGCAAAAATATAAAAAAATAACCAACCGACACAGCAATTTTAATAGATTGTTAATAAATATAGGGTATATCGCAGATATCTACCATCAAAAAGGGTGCAAAAAGTGATTTTTGCCTAAAGACCAAGAAGCTAAGAGGCGTTAGTTTGTGATGATTGGAATCTCGACAACGAGTGTAATTTGAATTTAGAGATTCCACCCCAATAAAAACAACTCTACCGAGAGGAGACAACCTCTCGGTAGAACGCAATAGAAAAGGGGCTTACCTCACAAAAAAAAAGAAACCTAAAATGAGAAATAATACACACTGTCTGTGCCGAAAGTAAGCCCCTAAAGAGTTATCATGAAATGTTTTAAATTATTATAAAGTGTTTAAAATAAAGTAATTATATACAAATTTACACAACCGCAGGTTGTTCCTCATTCGGAGCCTTAACAAGGCGACCAAAGCCCCTGCCTGAGGCGGGGGTTGGGGGTAATCCACATTCGTGGCTTTTCACCGCCTCGGTTCGGCTAAGTGAGCAAGCTCTCTTTGTTCTCGCCTTAATGGCGGCGTTGGTTCAGATTTGCTAATGCGGCTAAAAGCCGCAACGTATGCATAAATTAGCAAAACGCCCTAATCATAGTGCAATGACGTATATAAGTACCTTAAACAAATATCAGCGATTCGAGAAATATCACAGCTACTCCCGCCAGATATCCAATCAACATATACTTTGAAATATTCTTCAAATACCACGTAAAATCTATCTTTTCAAGACCCATCGCCACGACACCTGCCGCCGAGCCGATAATGAGCAGACTACCACCCACTCCTGCACAATATGTCAACAACAACCAGAAGAGTCCATCCTGCACAAAGAATTGCATATATGCAGGGTCTGCCGCTGCCGCAACCGAAGCCACATCAGCCACAGGATACATACCCATACAAGCCGCCACCAACGGAACATTATCCACAATCGAAGACAAGATACCGACCACTGTTGCGATAGAGAACACCTCATGAACATTCTCATCGAGGAAGTTTGCCGCTGTACCCAACACTCCAGCCGTCTGCAAACCTGCAACCGACATCAAGATACCCAAGAAGAAGAGTATGGTCGACATATCTATGCGTTGCAGCACCTTTGAAACGCGATGCTGCGACTCCTCTTCAAGACCTTGTTTGCGGTCGTAAGCGATCTCGATCAAGATCCACATCACACCCAACGAGAACATAATTCCAACATAGGGAGGGAGACCCGTAAGACTCTTAAACACAGGTACAAACAACAAACTCAACACTCCAACAATCAACACCGCACGACTCATTCTCTCGCCAACACCTACAGGCAATACCCTGCTACGCAACGATGAGATGTCAAGGCGTGCACTATTTTTAAATTTACGCGAAATGAAATAGGTTGGCAACAGAAGCGAAACAAGGCTCGGAATCAATAGGCATGATATCAAACCGCCCGCAGACACATTACCTCGCATCCAGAGCATAATGGTCGTCACATCTCCAATCGGAGACCATGCACCACCACTATTTGCCGCGATGATGATCACCGCCGAGAAGAAGAATCGCTCGTTTCTGTCTGAAATAATACGGCGCAACATCATCACCATAATGATGGTTGTGGTCATATTATCCAACACCGCCGACATAAAGAATGTCAGAATAGCGAGCATCCAAATCAATTTATATTTATTGCGCGAAGTTATGCGCTGGGTAATCACTCCAAAACCGCCATGAGTGTCGATAATCTCTACGATAGTCATGGCTCCGATCAAGAAAATAAGGGTTTCGCACGTACTGCCTAAATGCTCCAAAAGCGAGCCGCTCACAACCTCAATATCACCCACCGAAACGGCATACAACGACCATATAAGGCCAAACATAAAGAGCGCCGTAGCCGATTTATCAATCCTAATTTTATGCTCTAAGGCTATACAAGCATAGCCAATTATAAATATTGCAATAATTCCTAAAATCATACTCTATTCTTTTTAACACGCCTTTATTTATCGTCCACCGATAGACGACAGCGCACCAGAAAAACTCCACTCTCAACAAAAGAGTGGCAACAGACTGAATAATCTGATAATAAAAGAGATAACAACTCACCCAAAAGATTGTCCGCCGCGACCCAGAGCCTGACACAAACTTATTGTCCGACACAAACTCAGCCAACATCAGCCAAGTTGATCCGAATCGAATCGGCACACGTAAAACCGATACGCACACCACCGACACGCCCTCCGAAATACAGAGTGCTGACAATGAGCGAGTCTCGCATTATCCCTAAAAAGGAGTTGATTGTTAAATAATGATACGCCGCAGAGCATAGATATATTTATCCACCGATCTCGAAAAACCTACAACATGCGAATTGCGTATAGCAATCGCCAAGTTCAGAGAATGAGACCCGCCTGCGTGCGCAACAAGAGTATGAGCTTGATGATTTGTTTGATTAACCTTTGCCGTTTGCAAATTGACAGAATGAGTCTCTGGTGTCACAAAACCCATCGACCCGCTCTGCTGTAAAACGATTGTCTCGGAATGCATCACTATCTCGCGAGTATGCTCCGACAATGGCGGATCGGTTGTCACACACAGCGAGACAACATTACACACCAAGAGTGCAAACAATATGACAAGAAATCGTTTCACGTGGCAAAAGTAAAAATTTTTTCGAGAAAAAAGCCAATTCAACCCAGAATAATTAATTTTTTCGCCTTATTATTACACCC
>CAYTGT010000165.1:0-4288 GCA_964437405.1 uncultured Alistipes sp. | reverse complement strand
AAAATCAACCGATTGCCCCGATTTTATGTACTAATTTTGACCAATAAGCCAAAAAGTCTTTGCTATCGCAAGCCTTCTCGTCTTTATTGACGGAATTAGAATTAAGTGTGGCGGTTGCGAGAATATCATGATATTATATTTTCAAATGTATTCTCGCTTCAGCTTCGCCGTTCGAATCCGCAAAATACCCCAGCGGCGAGCGCAACGGAAAGGCGTGAAGCGGAGCAGACATCTGTCTGCGGAGTAGCCAATCCGTCAACTCCCACAAAACTTAGACGAGAAGAGATTGGATTTATCCAATCTCTTTTTTTTGTTGTAGTCAGTACGGAAATGAGTTTTTTGTATAAGAGATGTTAAAAAAAAGATTATGTTCTTTACCATCCCATCTCGCGTGCGTACTCTATCGAGCGATTGATGATGTCGTTGAAATGCTTGGTGCGAGAGAGTTCCTCAGCCACTCGTTCCATATAATCTGCGGCCTCCATATATTCTCTATCGACAACCTTTACTAACAGATAGTTACGCAGTCGGTAATACTCCGAGTGCTTGTCCTCTGCAGACCAACCTTGTGGCATACGTTTGTAGGCATAAGACCAATCAACTTCAAATCCCGTAGCCTCGTTGATTGCCTCTACAAAGCCATCGCCTTCGGTCATGATCTCCTCGCGTACGCTCTTTTGCTCGCCTGGGGTGGGGCAATAAGCGCCTGTGCAGATCATGTAATAGTTCTCGGCTGGCTCGATGTGCATGTAATAACCCGAAAATCCCGACTTCTTGCCGTGTGGACATACATAAACGCCAAACCACGTCTTGTAAGGTGATTTATCTTTCGTGAAGCGCGTATCGCGATAGATACGATAGGTCGCATCCTTGACCTTAACCCCTGCAACCGATGGATCAAAAGAGCTGACTGCCGAGATAAATTGTTCGGCCACGTGATCCATGCGAAGTTTCACAGTCTTGTATCGTTGGCGGTTGGCCTCAAACCAATTGCGATCGTTATTCTCTGACAGATCTTGCAAAAACTCTATAATCTCTCTCATTGTGCTTCTCTCTTTAATGGTTGGGTTAAGTGTGTGAGCAGTTTGTGTGGTTTTGTGGTAGCTTACAATAGCTCTGCTCTATTTGTTGGCTGCGGGTTTGTCAGGATTCTGCTTTTTCATCTCCTCCTCATGGTCTATGTCGCACGAAGAACAGTTGCCGTGACAGCCCAAATCGGCACAGTCGGTGCCCGTGTCCTCGCGAGACTCCTGCACGGCACATTTGATACCCAAGCGTTGCATGTTTTTGTTGGTGGCAATCTCGGAATCAATGTCGTGACCCTTGAAAATTTGAGTGAGCGACATCCCCAAAAAGAAAAATCCTACGGCGGCAATCGAGATCCCGATGACGATCAATATGGTAGTGAACATAATACTAATGTGTATTAATTTTGATTAACGAAGTTAAAAATTCCAAAAATGTTGAAATTACGCCAACAAATTTATATATTTGTAAGTTAATTTGCAATAGAGTATCCATTTTAGACCCGAACTTTGCGCGATGTTTGTCCGAGGTGTTGTAATGACTCGATGTCGTACGGTCAAATATCGAGCCTAAAGGGTCGAAAAGGTTGGGCAATATGAAGATTGTAATTTCAGGAATCGGAGAGATGGGTAGCCACTTGGCACGTATGCTGAGCGGTAACGGGCATGATATCACGGTTATTGATCAAGACGTGAAGGCTCTGGATGAACTTCGCAGTTTGGCCGATCTGATAACCATTGAGGGCGACACTACAACTTTTGCGGTGTTGCGCAGGGCAGGTGTGCGCCGTTGCGATCTCTTCATTGCGGTGAATCACGAGGAGAATACCAATATCCTCTCTGCAATCATGGCCAAACAGTTGGGTGCAAAAAAATCCATCGCGCGAATCGACAACAACGAATATCTTGAGCCGAATAACAAGGAGATGTTTATCGACATGGGTATCGACTATCTGTTCTATCCAGAAAAGGTGGCTGCGTTGGAGGTTATCAATTTGCTGGGTCACACCTCGACTACCGATTATGTCGATTTTTCGGGTGGTCTGCTCTCGTTGGTGGTTTTTCGCTTGGAGCCAACATCTCCACTTATCGGGCGTAAACTCATTGAGTTGGCGGCTGATGGATCTATCAGCGAATTTAGAGCTGTTGCAATCACTCGTGGTAGCCAGACCATCATCCCACGTGGTCAGGATGTATTTTTGGAGGGCGATATGGTCTATATTATCGCACGTAAGGATGTCGCTAAGGATGTAGCCGAATTGTCGGGTCGTAAGAGTGTGGAGGTGAATAATCTGATGATTTTGGGCGGCTCGCGCATCGGTGTGCGTGTGGCGTTGGAGTTGCAGGATGAGATGAATATCAAGATGGTGGATTACAATGCCGAGAAGGCATACCGTCTGGCTGAGCAACTCGATAAAACGCTCATTATCCATGAAGATGGCCGTAACCTCGAAGCAATGTTGGAGGAGGGCTTGCAAAATATTGATGCCTTCTTAGCTGTCACGGGTCGAAGCGAGACCAATATCTTGGCAGCAATGCAGGCTAAGCGTATGGGCGTGAAGCGAGTTATTGCCGAGGTGGAGAATCTGAATTATGTAAATCTCGCCGAGAGTGTAGGTATAGATACTATTATCAACAAAAAGCGCGTTACGGCATCCAATATTTTCCGCTTTACGATGTCTACCGATGTGCAGGCGATACGTTGTTTGTCGGGAAGTGAGGCTGAGGTGCTGGAGTTTATCGTGAAGCCAAACTCTCCTGCGACAAAGTGCGCGGTGAAGGATATGCGACTGCCACATGATGTGATAATCGGCGGTGTGGTGCGTGGTGATAAGGCATTTATCGCTGTTGGAGATACCGCTATCAAGGCATACGACAGAGTTGTGGTATTCTCTATGCCCGATTCGATAGCGACTGTGGGCCAATTCTTTAATTAGCTTGAAATAAATTAAGAGATATGTATATAGCAATTGCTGGAAATATCGGTAGCGGAAAGACTACTTTGACTGAACTGCTGACCAAGCGTTATGGGGCGAAGGCCTACTATGAGGATTTGGATAATGCCTATATCGGTGATTTTTATAACGATATGAGTCGCTGGGCGTTCCATCTTCAGGTGTCGTTCTTGGGTAACCGTATTCGACAGACGTTGGATATGCTCTCATCGGGTGAAAAGGTTATTTTTCAAGATCGTACGATCTATGAAGATGCCCATATCTTTGCCGATAATCTGCATCGCATGGGGTTAATGTCTTCGCGCGACTTTGCTACATACATGAAGATCTTTGATTTGACGACGAATCTTATTCCACAGCCCGATTTATTGATCTATCTCAAGGCGAGTATTCCGACTTTGGTGGCACAAATTAAGCGCCGAGGACGTGATTATGAGGCAAATATTGACGAGTCATACCTTGAGCGACTCAACGAAAAATATGAGCATTGGATCAACAATATATATCAAGGCGAGGTATTGGTCATTGATAAGGATGTCGATGATTTCGTGGGCGATCCTTCGGTTTTGGATCGTATTTGCGAGCGTTTAGCTGAGTTGGAGTGTAAAAAGTAGCCGTCTATGCAGTTGCCTGAGAAATTTGTTTTGCGCATGGTGCAGGAGCTGGGCGAAGATGAGGGTCATAAGTTGTGCGATGCTCTCGTTACCGAGCCGTCAACTTCAGTGCGTATGAATCCCTATAAGTCGGCTAAGTGTCAATTTGGCGGTCGACCGATAGGGTGGAGTCGCGATGGTTACTCGTTGGAGAGTCGTCCGAGCTTCACACTTGATCCGAAATTTCACGCAGGGGCCTATTATGTGCAGGAGGCAAGTTCTCAGTTTGCGGGATATGTTATGGAGTGTGCTTTGGGTGGCGCAGAGGCTGCGGCGGGATGCCGAATACTCGATATGTGCGCTGCTCCAGGCGGTAAGAGTACCCATTATGCTTCGCTTGTGGGGCGAGAAGGGTTGGTAGTGGCAAATGAGATTAATCGCTCGCGATGTGCTGTGTTGGCCGATAATGCCCGTAAGTGGGGGTTGGGCAATATGATAATTACGTGTAACGATTCGGCACGATATGAGACCGTAGATCGTTGGTTTGACGCAGTGGCGGTAGATGCACCATGTTCGGGCGAGGGTATGTTCCGTAAGTTGGACGAGGCTGTCGAGCAGTGGAGCGAAGCCAATGTCGAGATGTGCGCCGAGCGTCAGTGGGAGATTTTGCAAAATGCTTTCAAGGCGTTAAGCCCTGGCGGAGTCTTACTTTATA
>CAYTGT010000164.1:0-4340 GCA_964437405.1 uncultured Alistipes sp. | reverse complement strand
GTCTTTACGAGGAGTATGTAAAAGGCAAGCAAACCCTATCCGAGATTGCCGAGCGACACAGTTTGTCGGTAAGCACTGTACAGCGTCGAATACGTCAAGTACGCACCACTCGCATTATCTCAAAATACAAGAAGGTTGTTATCCTAATGGATGCAACTTATTGGGGCAAGAAATTCGGAGTATTACTTATTATTGATGTTTACCGCAAACGTCTTTTATGGCGTAAGTTTCTTGACAAGAAAGAGACGATTGCTGACTATTTAGAGGGTATTGAGTGGCTGCAAGAACACAAATTTAAGATTCTCGGTGTAGCGTGCGATGGACTATGGGGATTACCGCAAGCTCTCGCACGATATAAGGTACAATATTGTCAGTTTCATCAAGTTAAGACCGTAGACGAATATCACATGAAGAATCCACAAACCGATGTGAGCAAGAAATTACAGAAAATAGCACACCTACTTTGCCATACGGATAAGGAGTCTTTTACGGGCATGTTAGAGGTGTGGTACAACAAATAGGGCGAGTGGCTTAAATATCGACTCTGGATATAAAGACGGGGAAGAAATCATATAGCCATCAGCGAGTAAGAAGTGCATATTTCTCTATGAAACGACATATAAAATGGCTATGGACATTCTATGATTATCCCGACACCCCAATCCCTAATACGAACAATATTCTCGAAGCAATCAACACCGATTTGAAAACTAAATTGAGAGTGCATAATGGTATGTCGAGAAGATATTGAAGACTCTTTATAGACAAATATTTCAAGCTCAAATACAAGTAGAAATGCGGGCAAATACCCGCATTTATCTACTAATTTTGACCAACAAACCGTAAAACACTGCTCTTTAAAGCGTTAAACTATTTCGATCCCAAAACTTGGTAACAGCATAGGTGACAGGAGATGTAATATTTTCACTGCAAAACGGCCATTTTCACCGTCATTAGAATGTTGCAGCCTTATTATCGAAGATAGGATTTATTCGCTTTGACTTATTTGTATAAGATTTATTCTCAACCACTTACACTCTTAGTCAAAAGACCTTAAATACAAAAAAAGCCTCACAACTTTCGCTGCAAGGCTTATTAAGTTGGGGTGGAAGATGGGGTTCGAACCCACGACCTTCGGAACCACAATCCGGCACTCTAACCAACTGAGCTACATCCACCATGTTCGACTTGATCTCTCAAATCGGTGTGCAAATATAGGGCGTTTTACACTCTTTTCCAAATAAATCGTAAAAAATCTTTCAAAAAATTCACTTCACGCCCACAAGATCAACCCTCTGACGTCACAACATACCCCGAAACTGGAATGCTAACTCGCAGAGCCTCAACACCTACTTATTTTTACGTTTCAGCACGTTCAACTTAGGCAATGTAAAACCTTTTTTGCCCTTCTCTGGTGAGATGCAGACCTCAACATCAGCACTCTGCCCTGCCTTGAGCTGCAAGACAAAACCGACACGCGTCACACCCTTATCCTGAATCTCAAAAGGCTTATATTTGTGCTCAGGCCATATCTTAGCCTCGGCTTCAAGTTTCGAGCGCAATTTCAAATAGACACTCTTACCATCCTGTGTCAGCATAATCATATTTGGCGAGATAATCTCAGCCTGAGCATGAGTCGCGATCTTCCACTCCACCAGAGCAAGCTCAGCTTCGGCAACAATATGATCGATGATTGTCAAATAGTCGTTTTTATCCAATTCGGCACGGCGTTTAACCTCGGCTGCCTGTCCCTTGAATGTCGGTGTGAGATCCAGCTCTACCGACTTCTCCTTAGCAGAAATATCATAATCGGTAATCTCGGCCACACCTTTGACATTATGATTTTTACCATTAAAGGTCAAGGTATTGTGCGAATGAGGACCAATACGGAATATTTCCCAACGGCCGCTCTCCTGTGCACGATTCCACAAATCAACACCAGCCTGCTCCAAGCGGTTATAGTCGTGCATACCCAACTCTATGGCCCAACGCACGCCACCCCACTCATAGATAAACGAACCAGCATCCATGTGAGCATGATTAGTGTGTGGCTGACCGCCCTTGATTGCAAAATATGTATCCTCCTTAGAGTTCCAACCGCTACGATATATATAAAGAGGTACTTCGCCTCGGCTCACCCACACTTTACTTTTAGGCAAGTTCTGCTTCTCGAAATCAAGCGATGATCCGAAAATCATATATATCGGCAACAAACGATCCTCTGGAATACGTCCCTGCTTTGCCATCATCTCATCGATCACAACAATCGAGCTATTGTCTGTCTGACGCGCAAACCAATACTTCGCAGGCACACACGCCGCCGAAGAACCTGAATCGGCAAAGTTGTAGCAACGACCCGATGGGGCTACCATGTATGTCATAAACTCGGCACTACGCATAAAACTCTGCTGTGCCGCGATACCTGCATCTATTCCCAGAGCCGACTGCAAAGCCGCCACCAACATCACCTCGAAGCCTGTGCCATAATCCCAGTAACCGTATCCTTCGGGATATGCACCATCGGGGTTATAACTTTTCTGTGCCTTAGGATTCGATTCCAAACACTTTGCAATCAACGCCTTGCAATACTCAGGCGAACGCTCCAATGTAGCCAATGCGCCATAAATCATACCCGCATTGCAGACCTGATTCCAATTATTCACCACTTTGAAAAATCCCGCACTCTCAGAAGGCTTCAAACCCTTTTCATAAATCGCCGTACCGATAATACTGCGCGAGTGACGCGAAAGATAGCCATACAACCAATCATAGCCTATCGCCATAGCCATAGTCATCTCTCCCACATCCAAGAAGTGAGAAGGATTCCAATCCTCAAACTCACTTACGGCCAACATCTCTTGCTCAGCACGGGCTGCATAACGCTTATCCTCTGTCATCACATAGCTGTACGACAGATAGAAGATACGCTTGAGCGCCTCGCGCGAGACTGACAGCAGGCGGCGACCCGTCATCTTACGCTCAACAGGCGCAACACTGAGATAACTCTCGGCCTTAGCCAAAATTTTGTCATGCACCGCCGCTGCATTAGCCGAACGCGAACGAAACTCCTTCATCGCCCCGACATCGCCATCAATCAACAGCAAACGAGGATGCTTCGACAGTTTTTCATAATCTATATTTTGACCCAAAGCAGGCACAATGGCAACAAAAAGCGCCAAAATTGCAGTAATAAACAATCTTTTCATAACAAAATTACGTTTCGGCTTCAAAATTAGAAATAATTTTGCAAACTTCGCATCTTCAATGACAGAGATTTCCATATTAAGCCTTCGCAGATAGCCTAATATGACAAATTGTCAGCCAAAGCGATGCAAAATGACAAAAAATTATGCCATCCAAGGTTTGGCACACCTGTTGCTTATATAAATATCGTTACTCGCAACCGATGGGTGACAGAGAAACGGCGTGACAGCAGAACAGCATGAAAAACGGCGTGACAGCAAAACAGAAAAGAATAAACTAATATAAAACTTAATTAAGCTATGACAATTAAACCACTTTCAGACCGCGTATTGGTATTGCCAAATGCGGCAGAGGAGAAGACCGCAGGCGGTCTGTTCATTCCAGACACAGCAAAGGAGAAGCCACTCATGGGTAAGGTTATCGCCGTTGGCCCTGGCACATCAGAGGTTAAGATGGAGGTAAAGGAGGGCGATCAGGTTCTCTACGGCAAGTATGCTGGCACTGAGATCAATGTTGACGGTGTTGACTACTTGATCATGAAGCAGAGCGACATCTTGGCTATTTGCTAAGCAGGTCGACAAAATGTTGAATTTTAATTTGAAGAAAGAAAATGGCTAAGGAGATTAAATATAATGTAGAGGCTCGCGAGCTTCTCAAGGAGGGCGTTGACGCACTTAGCAACGCTGTGAAGGTTACACTCGGTCCTAAGGGTCGTAAT
This sequence comes from uncultured Alistipes sp., assembly GCA_964437405.1. Taxonomy (GTDB): domain Bacteria; phylum Bacteroidota; class Bacteroidia; order Bacteroidales; family Rikenellaceae; genus Alistipes. Next base: position 418 of record CAYTGT010000164.1, on the reverse strand, counting down.
GTGATTATCGACAAGAAGTTCGGCGCACCACACATCACAAAGGATGGTGTTACAGTAGCTAAGGAGATCGAGTTGGAGGATCCATTTGCAAATATGGGTGCTCAGATGGTTAAGGAGGTTGCCTCTAAGACTAATGACGATGCTGGAGACGGTACAACAACTGCTACTGTATTGGCTCAGGCTTTGATCGGCGTAGGACTTAAGAACGTAACAGCAGGTGCTAACCCAATGGATCTCAAGCGTGGTATGGACAAGGCTGCTGCAGTAGTTGTTGAGGAGCTTAAGAAGCTCTCACAGGAGGTTGGTAGCGACATTTCAAAGATCGAGCAGGTTGCAACTATCTCTGCCAACAACGACAACAACATCGGTAAGCTCATCGCTGAGGCTATGGCTAAGGTGAACAACGAGGGTGTTATCA
>CAYTGT010000163.1:0-4415 GCA_964437405.1 uncultured Alistipes sp. | reverse complement strand
ACCCATCTCCTTAGCGATAGACTTAGCCAAACCAATCATACCAGCCTTCGAAGCAGAGTAGTTACACTGACCCGCATTACCCGAAACACCTACAACCGATGACATATTGATAATAGAGCCACCACGCTGACGTGCCATCACTGGAGTTACAGCATGGATAAAATTAAATGCCGACTTGAGGTTTACGTTGATTACAGCATCCCACTGAGCCTCAGACATACGCATCATAAGGCCATCCTTAGTGATACCAGCGTTGTTCACCAACACATCAATACGACCGAAATCCTCTACGATCTGCTTTACAACCTCGTGAGACTCCTCAAATGAAGCGGCATTTGAAGCGTAAGCCTTACACTTAACACCCATAGCCTCGATCTCCTTAACAGTCTGCTCTGCTGACTCGTTAATAGCCAAATCTGTAAATGCAACATCTGCACCAGCCTCCGCAAAACGCATTGCGATAGCCTTTCCGATACCACGTGCAGCACCTGTTACAAGTGCTACCTTTCCTTCCAAAAGTTTCATATTCTTATGTTTTTAAACTTTTATTTGCTTACTCATTATTCCACTTACGCAAAGCGACACAGCTATTGTGACCACCGAAGCCCAAAGAGTTAGAGATCGCAACAGTCACATCAGCCTTACGTGCCACGTTTGGAGTGTAATCCAAATCGCACTCTGGATCAGGATCATTCAAACCGATAGTAGGGGTTACAACTCCATTCTTCAAAGTCAAAGTAGCGATAATCAACTCTACAGCACCTGTTGCGCCCAACATGTGTCCTGTCATAGACTTCGATGAGCTGATCATAGCCTTGCGAGCAGCATCCTCACCCAAAGCGAGCTTGATAGCCACAGTCTCCGACTTATCATTAAGTGGAGTACTTGTACCGTGAGCATTGATATAGAGCAAATCCTTCTCGGCATCGAACTTAGCCTCATCGAGCGACTGCTTGATAGCACGCGAAGCAGGGATACCATCTGGACTTGGAGCTGTCACGTGGTGAGCATCACAGCTATTACCGTAACCCACAACCTCAGCGTAGATCTTAGCGCCACGCTTCTGAGCATTCTCCAATGACTCGAAAATCAAGACACCAGCGCCCTCACCCATGACGAAACCATTACGATTAACATTGAATGGGATAGATGCGTTTTTAGGATCCTCCGATCTTGTCAAAGCCTTGCTATTGGCGAAACCACCGATTGCCAAAGGATGAACCGAAGCCTCAGCACCACCTGCGATGATTGCATCAGCATAACCATGCTTAATGGCACGATATGCCTCACCCGCAGCGTGAGTACCTGTAGCACACGCTGTCACAACAGGTAGACACACACCCTGAGCGTTATACTTGATAGCGACATTACCAGCAGCAATGTTACCGATCATCATAGGCACAAACAGCGGAGAGATACGGCGTACGCCCTCATTGAGGAGCTTCTCAGTCTCGGTAACAAAAGTATTCATACCACCGATACCTGAACCGATATAAGTTCCCAAACGCTCAGGAGCGATATTCTCACCGCTCACCAAACCGCTATCCTGCATCGCCTGATAAGCCGCCGCCATCGCATATTGGCAATACAAATCGTTACGGCGGTAGTCGTTGCGATCCAAGCCACACTTCTCTGGATCAAAATCCTTCACCTGACCTGCAACGTGGATTGGCAACTCCCAATCCTCAAAACCTTTGATCTTGTCGATACCGCAATGACCTGCAACAAGATTATCCCAAAACTCTGTAATGTTATTTCCTACAGGCGAGATTACGCCAACACCTGTGATTACAACTCTCTGTTCCATATCTTAGATTTATTTTGTCCACTCAAAAATACATGCTCCAGTAGTGAATCCCGCACCGAAGGCACTCATCAAAATTTTATCTCCGCGCTGGAGCTTTCCATCACGGTGCAACTCATCCAACAACAGAGCCACACTTGCAGATGAAGTGTTACCGCAACGCTCTACATTTGTAGGGAAGTACGACAAGTCGAGCTTCAAGTAATTGGCAACAGCATCAATGATACGCATATTAGCCTGGTGCAGGATGTAATATTTAATATCCGAAGGCTGCAACTCGGCCTGCTTGAGCATAGTGCTGATATCACGTGCAGAAGAGAGCACCGCAGTCTTAAATACCTCCTTACCGTTCATATACATTGGGCCAGCCTTCTCCTCCTTAGTAATATATGGGGTAGGCTCCAACTTACGCATGTAGTGCAAGCAAGCAGTCTTGCTCACAGTAGTCAGACATGAGCAGATCAAACCCTCGCCCTCGGTCACCACAACAGCACCCGCACCATCTCCAAAAAGTACACAAGTGCTTCGGTCTGTCCAATCAACCATACGTGTAGGCTCCTCGGCTGCAACTACCAAGATATTCTTAGCCTTGCCGCTCTTGATTCTATCGTCTGCCATATCCAAAGCATAGATAAAACCTGAACATGCAGCATTAACATCAACACATGCACACTTTGCGCCGATGCCACCTTGAATGATACAACTCAAACCTGGAGTCACATATTCGTTAACAACATTCGAGCAAATGATGTAGTCGATATCTGACGCAGTCAAACCTGCATCCTCGATAGCCTTACGTGAAGCCTCGATAGCCAAGTCCTCAAGCAACTCATCAGATATAACGAATCGCTCCGACATACCTGTTCGCTCCTTGATCCACTCATCGCTCGTATCCAAAAACTCTTCGAGCATAGCATTTGTAACCACCTTTGCAGGATGTGCCCTGCCAGTTCCGATAATTCTCATAACAAATATAGGCAATTTCTAAATAAGTTCCACTACGGGAAACAATACAATTTTAGTCCGTTGCAAAAATACCCCTTTCTCACACTACACCCCAAAAAGTGGGGTCAAAAACCGCTTTTTGTGATAAAATGCGCAATATATGTGGTAAAAGTTAGGCTTTTTAAACTAAAATTACGATATTTGCACAGTTACTTAAACTGAATACTTATGACAAAAATAAGCAAAAACCGAGAAATTCCAAAGTTTCTATTGGACAAACGATACCTCACAGGCTCCGTATTGTTCATTCTTACGTTCTCTGTATTATTCATGCTGGTATACACTCCTTTTTCTAACACAGCATGGTTTACGGTGAACTCATCATACGGCTTTGGTATGACGATGGCATTCTACATCGTGGCAGTAGCGATCATGTTGGTCAGCAAATTATTGATGTCGGGGTTGGAGAGTCGAATCCGTTTCACATACCCTATATATATTATATGGATCATAGCCGAAGTGGTGGTAATTTCGCTCTTTTATACCTTCTTTACTATCACAGCCATTCCATCATTCGGGGATAGCTTCGGCCATATTATACTCAAGGCTTTGGGGTGTATCATACTGATTATCGCCATTCCATACACGATTTTGACGCTATATGCAGCCTATAAGTCGAAGACCGAGGAGTTACAGCTTCTGCAATACGAGCTTTCGCTCACCAACGGCCCTGCGGTGACATATCCTTCGCTCGTAAATCTCTACGACTACAACGGCACGCTGAAACTCACAATCAATTCAGATTCACTATATTACATCGAGTCGCAGGATAACTATGTAAAGATCTATTACGAGAATCAGGATAAGTTACTTTCATATATGCTTCGTTGCCGCACGAAGGCTATAGAGGAGAATTTGGCTGAGACAAACATGGTACGTTGTCATCGTTCGTTCATGGTCAACGTAATGAAAATTAACCACATCAAGAAAGGCGGTAAGGCTCGTTACATTGTACTGACAAACAACAACATCAAGCCTATCCCAGTATCGAAGAGCTACTTTAAGAACTTGGTTGAAAAGATTGATAAATTCAATGCTTCAGCCTTATCAAAAGCCCCAACAACTGCGGTAAAGGATGATGTCGCAGTAGCTTCAGCTCCAGCAAAATCGACTGAGGGAGAATAGGGGAGTAGCCTCTGTATTACATACGGTAAATTACCCCAAAGGAGATAAGAATGGCCACTTTCCCGAAGGAGAGTGGCCATTCTATTGCATAAAACATTCTTCTCTACATCTCTACTCTTTAGTTTTCGATCTACGTTTCGACCATAGAGACATCAGAAAATCAACTACAAATATAGACAAGCAGAAGATTATTCCTTGAATAATATAATCGGAAACAGGGCGAAAATCCTTGATTATGGCATGATAGCCAACCTCAAAGAGAATCACAAAACATGAAAACGCCACATATCTTGTTATAAGTCTAATGGTCTCTTTCATCTCTCACCCCGCCGATTATCTTCAATTTATTCTACCACGCCGATAATATCGCTCAATCGCTCTATACCCAGGCGCTCCATCTCCATAGGGAGATCCTCGATAATGCGCTTGCAAGCATACGGATCTTTCAGATTAGCAGCACCCACCTGCACTGCAGTAGCAC
>CAYTGT010000162.1:0-4456 GCA_964437405.1 uncultured Alistipes sp. | reverse complement strand
GCCAGAGTACACTACCGACTACTCGTTCCGCGTATATTATCGTTATCAGGATTATGCTGATCTTGATCTTGTTAAATTTGATTCTGTTAGCGAGAATTATATCTCAGACGGTTATAAGTATGTTGTCGGTAAGGTCTCTTTGCGCGAGTTGCATAAGGTGCAGGATGAGTTGCGCCGCCGCAATGTATTTATCGCAGCCTACCCTAATGACTAATGCTTCGGTAAGGAGTTTTTAAGCAATGAAGTAAGGTCGGCGAGTGAAGTTGGCGAATGTGGCCGATCTGTAAGATCTGCGCTCGCTACAATTGACGACAATAAAGGAGCTGTCCAACAAAAATGTTGAATAGCTCCTTTTGTTATTAGTTGTGAAGTCCGAAATAATTTGAAACACTATGAAACACCTCTTTCGTATTTTTGTATCCATATTGTTGCTTCTGCCAGCGGCCGTTTTGGCTCAGGAGTTTCAAGGCCAGTGGCATCGCGGACAAGGGAAATTCACCTTTACGGGCTATGCTCCATTGGCAGATAAACCGATAATCGTTCACTATTATATCCCCACTAAAGGCGATATCACGACCATGCGAGTCCTCTTTTCGATGCACGGGGCGCAACGTACAAGCGAGCCTGGACTTGCTAATTGGCGCGACTTGGCCGAGCGCGAAGGTGTAGTGGTGATAGCTCCCGAATATGCGAAGAAAAATTATAACGAGAATGCTTATCAGTTCGGAGGTGTGATGCGTGCCCGATTGTCCGAGAAAGTGGCAGATCGTGAACGGTGGACATATAATACAGTCGAGGCGATTTTTGACCTTTTTAAAGCGCAGACGGGTTGTCGAGCCGAGTATTATGATATGTTTGGACATTCAGCAGGTGGGCAGTTCACACATCGTTATTTGCTTTCGATGCCTGATGCCCGTGTGAGGATGGCTGTCGCTGCTAATCCAGGCTCATGGACATTTCTCTATCCCGAAGGCTTAGTCGCATCGAGTGGCAAAATATATGGTTGGCCCTATGCTGTGAAAAACTCACCAGCGGCCGATCAGGAGTATATCCGCCGATTTCTTGCATGCAATTTAGTTGTGCATTTGGGTACGGCCGATCGCGCCGTCAAAGGACAATATGTTCCGACCGATGAGGCGTCTCTCGCCCAAGGAAAATATCGTTACGACAGAGGAGTTGAGTTCTATAAACATGCCCGCCGCCTTGCTCGTAAAAACGGTTGGAAGTTTAATTGGAAATTAGTGAAGGTACGTGGTGCAGGGCACTCTGGAAAAGAGATGGTCTATGGCCGATGGGAGACTGATAAGGAGTCGAAAAAGATATATGACATTGACAAACTATCTGAGAAAGGAGCATTCTCGATTCTGTATAGATAAAAATTCCTGAGGCATTATTTTGCCTCAGGAATTTAAGTTTAAAACTCCAAACCTTGCTTCAGACGCTCGGTGTATTCGTCAATTCTACGCATCTGCTTTGGAATGTCAATTTGCTGCGGGCAGAGCGGATTACACTGTCGGCAACCTACGCAATGGCTTGCCTGACGCTCCTTCTCGACAGCTCTGTCATAACCCACAAGGAATGCGCGGCGAGCCTTCTTGTAGTTCTCATCTTGTGATGAACGGAGATAGTTACCCTCGTTGACGCACTTGTTGTAATGTAACAAGATGCCAGGGATATCCAATCCGTAAGGACAAGGCATACAATATTTACAATCGTTACAAGGTATTGTCGGACTCTGACGCATGATCTCCGCAGTCTCAAATAGGAACTCCTTTTCCTGCTCGGTCAGCGGAACAAGTGGCGAGTAGGTGCGTATATTATCTACCAAATGCTCATGGCGTACCATACCGCTCTGGACAGATAATATATTTGGGTATGATCCCACGAAGCGGAATGCCCACGAAGCAACACTCTTTTCAGGCTCCTGCTCTTTGAGTCGATCGGCAATATGCTTTGGTACATTCGATAAACGGCCACCCAACAATGGTTCCATTATGTTTATCGGGATGTTCATCTCGGCCAACTTGTCATATATTTTACTGATATCCGAGAATCGCCAATCCGAGTAGTTCATCTGTATCATACAGAAATCCCAATGCACCTTTTCGTGGTATGACAAGATATATTGTATGTTGTCGAAATTGCCGTGATATGAGAATCCCAAGTTGCGGATGCGACCAGCCTTGCGCTCCTCGATCAAATAGTCGAGCACGCCATTATCAATATAGCGGCGGATAAAATCATCCTTGCCACCCAATGAATGTAGCAGGTAGTAGTCGATGTAGTCCACCTGTAAAAGCTCCAACGAACGGAGGTACATGGCGAGTGAGTTCTCGCGTGTGTGGTTCGAGAAGTTTGATAGTTTGGTCGCGATAAAATACTTGTTGCGTGGGTGGCGCTTGAGTGCAGTGCCTGTTGCAGCCTCCGATTGGCCCTGACAATATACAGGTGCTGTGTCGAAGAAGTTAACGCCATGAGCCAACGCGTAATCAACCAACTCGTTGATCGCCTCTTGATTCAGCTCCGACAGCTCTCCCTTAGCGGCCTTTTTGCGAGGCCAGCGCATACAACCGTAACCCAAGATCGAAACTTTGTCGCCTGTGTTATGGTTTGTACGGTAAGTCATCTTATCAGTCGGAACTTCGCCTTGATCGGTTGCGGAGCCGCTCTTACAACCCGCAAGAGCTGTGGTGGTCAATGCTGTTCCCAAACCTAAACGCTTGAGAAACTCTCTACGATTGATGCTATATTTTTTGTTCTCCATCTTCTTGCGTTTTTTAGATTGTACTATGAGTTTTATGGCCCTCGACATAGATCGCACTGAAAGGACGTGCTGGGCAGAGGTTCTCGCACGCACCACATCCGATGCAACGCTCCTCGTTGATAGTTGGGATCTTGTGTGAGCGGCGATTGTTAGGATCTGATGGAACGAGTGTGATAGCCTTCGAAGGGCAATGACGCTCGCAGTTGCCGCAATCAACATCATCAGTGAGAACGATACAATTTGCCTTCACCCATACCGCATGACCGATCTGAGTCGAAGACTTCTCGGCAATGGTGATAGGTTTTATAGCACCCGCTGGGCATACCTCTGAACACTTGGTACATTCTGGGCGGCAATAACCTCGCTCGAATGACATCACAGGCTGCATAAAGCTCTTTAAATCAGACGAAGGACGCAACACATTATTAGGGCACGCCGCAACGCAAAGCTGACATCCTGTACAATGTTGTGTCAAGTTCTTGATTGTCATCGAGCCCGCAGGGGTTGGGTTGATTTCGCGTTTAGGAGCTTTTTTGCCGATGATGGTAGCATATCCGCCATCAACCTTCATCTCTTGAGCCTTAGCGGCCGAAGCGGCCAAAAGACCAGCGCCGATAAGGAAGTTTTTGCGAGAATTATTCACCGTTGCTTCGCACTTTGACTCAGCTTTTGCCGTGCCTTTGCAAGCACATTTAGCCGAACTGCGGCGAAGAGTATATTTCACTGCGTTAACGCTGCAACTCTCCAAACAATCCATGCAGACAACGCAACGGCTATAATCTATGGCGTGATTTTTAGCGTCAATACATGAAGCCTTGCAGTTGCGTGCGCACTTGCCACAGTTGATGCACTTCTCGGTGTCGATTACAGGCTTTAAGAGCGAGAAGCGAGACAATGCACCCAAAATTGTACCTACAGGGCAGATGGTGTTGCAGTATGTTCTACCGCCACGCCATGCAAGGTATGCGATGATGATAAATGTCACAGCCGCTATTGCGAAAGTGCCTACCGAAGCGATTACAACATCCGTAGAATAGAAAGCATAGCTGTCAGCTTTTTCTGCTACCCATGCCAACAGATTGTTACCCCACTTATAGATCGGAGCAAAGAGATTCTGAGCGATACGGCCATAAGAACTATATGGTGCGAGTAGAGCACCTACCGAGCCTATACCAGCTATAACTGCCGCCAAAAATAGAGCGAGCACGCCATATCGTAAATAGTTCATTGCTGGAGAATACTTAAATCTATTCTTCTTGCGTTTGCCAGCCACCCAAGAGATAAGATCCTGCATTACTCCCAAAGGACAAATTGTCGAGCAATATACTCTGCCGAGCAGAAGTGTGAGCGCAACGAGTATAACTATCACGCTGACGTTTAAAGCCATTACCGCAGGCCAAAATTGAATTTTGGTTAACCATCCGAACCAACCATGCAAAGTCCCCGTAAAGTCGAGGAATAGGAGTGTGATCAGGGTAAAAAAGATGGTTGCGATTGCAATTCTAATTTTTCGCAACATAAATCGTTTGTTTGTTTTATGAATTAGTATGTTTTTTGTAATTAAATCTGTCTCTTAAATAGCAAAACGCTCTTTGAGAGCAGGTTTCAGTTTACAAAAATAATAAAAATTGTGCTAATTTGGTATACTGACTATTAAAAACGAAAAAATGGACGTTAAGGGCGAATTATTTG
>CAYTGT010000161.1:0-4466 GCA_964437405.1 uncultured Alistipes sp. | reverse complement strand
TTGAGTGTTGCGATTTACGAGACCCCACACAATGCTCGGCGTGCTTACAATCAAATCCTGCAAGCTGTCAAAACCAGTCATCCCCATTTTGAACGGTGCAAAAATAGTGAAAATAATTTACTTCGCCCAAATTTTGTTTATACATTTGTGCAGCAAAAATAATTTGACGCTATGATTGGCATTTTAATAATCCTTGTTTGCTGGTGCGTGGGCAATCTGCTGGGGTCGCTCCTCGGTGGCTATGTTTCGGGTAATGTAATTGGTATGTTGCTGCTCTATGCCGCGCTACATTTCCGATTAGTAAAGGCCGAGAAGGTGGCTCCTACGGCAAAATTTCTACTCGGCGTGATGGCTATTTTCTTCGTGCCATTTGGGGTAGGCTTGATGGAGTCATATCGTGTTTTGGCAGATAATCTGCTCGCTATTATTATTTCATGCGCTTTGAGCACATGGATTGTGATAGCAGTGGTAGCATTTGTTTATCAAAAACTAAATCGTAAGTCATGATACAGCAATTTATCTCCTCTCCACTTGTTTTGCTCACGCTGACAGTCGCACTCTATTCGGGCGGCATGGCAATATATAAATTTACACGCAGTTCGCTGTGTCATCCTGTTGTCTTGACATTCCTTGCAATGATCGGACTGCTGACGCTTTTCGGCGTCCCATATTCCACCTATTGCGAAGCTACTAAAATTCTCGACTTTGGACTCGGCATGTCGGTTGTTGCTTTGGGTTATCTACTTTATGAGCAGGAGGAGCGTATGCGTGGCCATGTGGCGCAGATCTTGTCGGCAATAGGTGTCGGCTCAGTTGTGGGTGTACTGAGTGTCGTCTATATCGCCAAGTGGCTGGGCGCGGGGGAGCTTATCCAAAACTCTATTGCAATGAAGTCTGTTACAGTGCCTATCGCAGTCGGAATTTCCGAAAAGGTAGGAGGCGATCAGTCTATAACATCTGTCGTGGTGTTTGTTGTCGGTATCTTCGGCGCTATTAGCGGTTTTGCTCTGATGCGATTGTTGAAGATCAAGGATCCATCTGCCAAAGGACTTGCTATGGGATCGGCGGCTCATGGTATTGGTACAGCTCGTTCAGTAGAGGAAGGTGCTGTGGAGGGAGCTTTGAGCGGTTTGGCAATGGCTTTGATGGGTGCAATTACGGCGTTGATCACTCCTTTGCTGAGTAAGTTTTTATTTTGATGAGGAAAAAATATTACAAAATGACCAATTAAGCAAAGAATAGTTTTTAAATTAATTTAATAATTACTACCTTTGCGGCATCTTCGTAAACAAATTATTTTTACATTAGATTATGGAGTGGTTATACAATCTATTTATGAGTAACAGCATTGCCCACGTGGTCTTCACTCTTTCGTTGGTGATCACTTTGGGAATAATGCTCAGTCGAATCAAAATTGCAGGCATCTCGTTTGGCGTGACGTGGATTTTGTTTGTCGGTATTGCGGCAGGACACTTCGGCATGACCATCGAGCATGAGACATTACATTTTATCAAAGAGTTTGGATTGATTCTCTTTGTCTTCTCGATAGGACTTCAGGTTGGTCCAGGATTCTTCTCATCCTTCAAGGAGGGTGGTATAAAGATGGTCGGATGCGCCGCAGTGGTTGTTCTGTTGGGATGTTTGACAACATACATTATTCACCTTGTGACAGGCACACCTCTGCCAACTATGGTCGGTGTGATGTCGGGAGCAGTGACTAACACCCCAGGATTGGGAGCTGCGCAACAAGCATACGCTGATGCGACAGGCATCAACGACCCAACAATTGCGTTGGGATATGCTGTAGCTTACCCTTTGGGTGTTGTAGGTATCATTCTGTCGCTTATCGCTGTAAGATTTATTACGCGCGTCAATTTTGCGCAGGAGGATAAGGATCTGGAGGCGATGAAGAGCGAACATTCCAACGTAATGCGTGTGTCGGTGGAGTTTACCAATGGTGCGTTGGAGAATCAGACTATTGCCCACATCCGCGAACTTATTAATCGTTCGTTCGTGATTGCGCGTATTATGGATAATGATGGAACTATCCGTATCGCAGACGGCACAAGCACCCTTAAACTTGGAGATAAAATACGTGTAGTATGCTCTCCAGAGGATCGTGAGGCTGTGATCGCATTCTTCGGTCAGGAGATCGAGATGAGCAAAGAGGAGTGGGGCGTAACAGCAGACAATCAGCGTCAGTTGGTGTCACGCCGTATCGTGATCACTAAGCGCGAGATTAATGGCAAGAAGCTCTCAGATTTGCGTTTACGCACAAAGTATGGCATCAATATCACACGAATCAATCGCGCTGGTATCGACCTTATTCCTTATCAGGGTATGGAGTTGCAGATTGGCGATAAGATCATGATCGTGGGTGATGAGAAGGCTATTGAGCAGGTTGCTAATGTGTTGGGTAACTCGATGAAGAAACTCAACGAACCACAGCTTTTGACTATCTTTATCGGTATTGCATTGGGTGTGTTGCTCGGCTCAATTCCATTGATGGAGATTCCACAACCCGTGAAGTTGGGTTTGGCGGGAGGTCCGCTGATTTTGGCTATTTTGATCGGTCGTTATGGCCCGCATTTCCACCTTGTAACATACACCACAATGAGCGCCAACTTGATGTTGCGTGAGGTCGGCTTGGCTCTCTTCTTGGCGGCCGTAGGTATCGGAGCAGGTGATGGCTTTGTCGAGGCTATTGTTGGCGGCGGTTATCGCTGGATTCTGTACGGATTTATTATCACTGTTGTGCCTTTGCTGATTGTGGGTCTGTTTGCTCGCTTGAAGCTCAAGATAAATTACTACACATTGATGGGTCTGATGTCTGGTAGTGTTACCGATCCACCAGCATTGGGTTATGCCAACGCTACGGCAGGTAATGATATGCCTGCTGTGGGTTATGCAACGGTCTATCCTGTGGTAATGTTCCTTAGAGTGTTGTGTGCGCAGTTGTTGATTTTGCTGGCAGCATAAGAGATGGCGTAAAAGATAAGAAGGAGAACTTTATGATTGGTTCTCCTTCTTGTTTTTTATACACGACTGATCATCACACCCCGCACACTCTCCGCTTCGGCAGCCTCTCCACCACCTTAATACAGCTCGAATGATCCACGCCACGACCGCTGCTCCGATCAAATATGTAACTATATGCTGAATATCCATAGCACAAATATAGTGTTTTATTTTATCTTTTGCCAGCCGTCACCCAACGCCATCACCAAATTGGCATAATTTATATATTGTTGCTCAGTGAGTTGCACCAACTCAAGTTGCGAATTATACCACGTCTGTTGGGTTGATATCACATCGAGATAGTTGCTCATTCCAATTCGATAGAGCGCCATCGTAAGTTCAGCAATCCTCCTATTTGCATCTACATACTCAGTATATTGTTCCGCTTGTGCTTTGTAGGTCGAAATCGCAACCAAAGCCGACTCTACCTCTTTTAAAGCTGTCAGTACAGTCTGTTCATACTCCAACACAGCATCGTCATACTCGGCTCTCGCAATCTGTTCTTGTCGTTTAAGTCGCCCAAACGAGAAAATGGGTTGTACAACCTGTGCCGCCGCACCCCAACTCCAATAACCCGATTTAAACATCTCCTTGACCGAAGAGCCTACCAATCCGCCCTCCGATGTAAGCGATATGGATGGAAATCGGTTACTGCGTGCAATTCCAACCTTAGCCGCCGCAGCCTGCAACTCATAATAACTCTCCATCACATCGGGTCGGCGACTCAGTAGATCCGAAGGAATCCCGACAGGTAGGGCTGTAGGCAACGAATCAGCCTGCTCGCCAATCTCCCAATCCATCTGCATCACATATTCAGGCGTTTTACCCAATAGTGTCGCCAACGAGAGTTTTGCCTGTGTCAAAGCTCTGCTGTATTGTTTGGTGTCAGAGTCGGCAATATAGACCAAACTGCGAGCCTGATCCTGCTCCAATCCTGTCGACATCCCATATCGAGCCAAAGAATCAATCAACGCTGCCGACTCTTTGCGTAGTTGCAGAGAGTGTTCGGCAAGTCGCAACGACCGTTCATATTGCAGAATCGAGAAGTACGCCGTAGCAACCTCCACTGTCAGCGATAATCTCACCCCTTGATATGCCCACTCGGTGGAGAGAATCTCAGCACGTGCCTCACCCACAGCGTGACGTAGCGCTCCAAATAGCGATAGATTCCACGAAATAGATGGTTGGATCGTATATTCATGCTCGCGCCCTTCGTGAGTCTGATACTTCGTATCAGCCCCGATCTCAGCTTCCACTTCTGGTAAAAACTCCGATCGTGCCACCGAAAGTTCATATCTCGCTGCCTCGATCCTCGAAACAGCCATTTGTAGATTTTTGTTACTCTTCAACGCAATCTGTTGTAGGGTGTCGAGTATCGGATTATGATAGACCTCCCACCAATTCCCCGCAAGACTATCTGTACTACCCTCAAACGAGGAGATGTAACC
>CAYTGT010000160.1:0-4523 GCA_964437405.1 uncultured Alistipes sp. | reverse complement strand
AGCATTGACAAGTGGTTGATGGACATACAACCCTCGGCGACAGAATACACGTGTGTACTCTTCTACCATTCCGAGAGTGAGTTATGCAGAAAAAGCCTAAGACGCATAAAACACATGGTGATGAATAACCCTTCGATGAATCTTATAATCATCACCAAAGAGAAATATGGCGATGCGGGCGTGGCGCTCACCGAGCATTTGGAGGATAGAGTAGGTGTTGCGTTTGACGACAATGGTCGAACATTCCGAACTTTCGGCGTTAAGTTCATCCCATTCTGCGTCATTCACAACAAGAAAGGCCGTACCACGTGGTGTGGCAATGCACTTTCATTAGAGGAGAAAACATTAGAGAAAATTACAAGCAATAAATAAAATGGCATTTACAAAGATCGACCATTACGAAAAGGAGTATGTAGACACTCATCACGATAGTGCTTTGAACGTTATGCAGGGCGCTACCGAGCAACCTATCGTCAACCCATATTTCGTGCGCAAGAAACGCCGCACACTCACCACCGATCAGTTTGTCGAGGGAATACTCAAGGGTGACATCACAATCCTCTCGCAAGCCATCACGCTTATCGAGAGCAACAATCCACAACATTACGCTCAGGCACAAGAGATTATCGAGCGTTGCCTACCTCATTCTGGTCGTTCGATCAGAATCGGTATCACGGGTGTTCCAGGCGCAGGTAAGTCAACATTTATCGAGGCTATCGGAGGCATGGTTGCATCACTTCGCCACAAACTTGCAGTCTTGGCCATTGACCCAAGTTCGGAGCGTAGCGGTGGCTCAATTTTGGGAGACAAAACACGTATGGAGAGTATTTCATCGAATCCCGATATATTTATTCGTCCTTCACCCTCGGCTGGATCATTGGGAGGCGTTGCTCGCAAGACACGCGAGACTATTGTACTCTGCGAGGCTGCGGGTTTTGATGTTATCTTCATCGAGACTGTCGGCGTTGGTCAGTCTGAGACTGCCGTACACTCGATGGTTGACATGTTCTTGATGTTGCAGATCTCAGGTGCGGGAGACGAGCTACAAGGTATCAAACGAGGAATTATGGAGATGGCCGACATGATGGTCATCACCAAAGCCGATGGAGAGAATATCCACAAAGCAGAATTGGCTAAAGTGCAATATCAAGGAGCGTTACACCTTTTCCCAATGCCTGAATCAGCGTGGAGGCCAAAGGTTTTCACCTGCTCTTCGGTCAATAAAACAGGCTTGGAGGAGGTTTGGAAGGGTGTCGAGGAGTATCTCGACCACATCATGGCCAATGGTTATTACCAAGCCAACCGCAACCGCCAAAACAAGTATTGGATGTATGAGAGTATCAACGAAGTGTTAAAGAGCAGTTTCTACCAGAATCCCGATATCGCATCCCGAATCGAGGAGGTGGAACAAAGAGTTTTGGATGCCAAACTCAGCTCATTTATCGCCGCCAAAGAGCTTTTAGATATTTACTTTAAACGCAACGAAGAGTAGTAATCTGGACAGGAGATATTCACCATTTTAGAATAAAAATGCAGAAAAACGGGTTGCTGAATAAAAAAAGCAGCCCGTTTTGCTATTTTTTAAAATATTTTCTTTAATTTTGAAAAAATCGAAAAATCAAGACTAACCAAAAAACTAATTTTAAATAGGAATAACTATGAGTAAAGTGAAATTTTATCAAGGTGGAGATATTCCACTCGAACTACATAAAGTACGTGTCGTACAGAAGTTGCACCTCGTACCAATCGAGCGCCGCTTGGAGGCAATGAAGGAGGCGGGATTTAACACATTCCGTCTGAGCACAAAGGATGTATTCCTTGATATGTTGACCGATAGCGGAACTAACGCCATGAGCGACAATCAGCTTTCAGCTATGATGCGTGCCGATGATGCCTATGCAGGATCACAATCTTTCGAGCGTTTGCAGAAGGCTGTTGAGGATGTTTTGGGCAAGAAGTATTTGTTGCCTGTTCACCAGGGCCGCGCTGCCGAGAATGTTATCTGCCGTACGTTCATCAAACCAGGCAATGTAATACCAATGAACTACCACTTCACCACTACCCTTGCGCACATTCAGGAGTGCGGCGGTAGCGTTGTAGAGTTATTGCATGACCATGCTTTGGAGCTCAAGTCCGACCATCCTTTCAAGGGTAATATGGATATCGAGAAGTTGGAGAAGTGTATTCAGGAGGTGGGTGTCGAGAACATCCCATTCATCCGCATGGAGGCTTCGACAAACCTTATCGGCGGTCAGCCATTCTCGTTGGCAAACATGATGGATGTACGCCGAATCGCTGATAAGTACAACATTATGCTCGTTTTGGATGCCAGCCTTTTGGGCGAGAATGCTTACTTGATCAAGGAGCGCGAGGATAAGTGGAAAGAGAACTCAATGGGTGAGATATTGAAGATGATGACAGGGCTTGCCGATTTGGTTTATTTCTCAGCTCGTAAGCTCTCTTCTTCACGTGGTGGTGGTATCTGTACTAACCAGCGCGCATTGTACGCCAAGATGGAGGACAAGATTCCACTCTTTGAGGGCTTCCTCACTTATGGCGGTATCTCAGTGCGCGAGATTGAGGCTATGACAGTAGGTCTTTACGAGACATTGGATGAGACAATGATCAGCCAGAGCCCTAACTTTATTAAATATTTGGTAGAGGAGTTAGAGAAGCGCGGTGTACCGATGGTGACACCTCCAGGAGTATTGGGCGCACACGTCAACGCAATGAAGTTCTGCGAGCATATCCCTCAGGAAGAGTACCCCGCTGGAGCTTTGGCCGCAGCGTTCTATATTTGCTCAGGTATTAGAGGCATGGAGCGTGGTACAGTTTCAAGCGTCAGAGACGAGAATGGCAAGGAGATACTTGCCGATGTAGAGTTGATGCGTTTGGCAGTTCCTCGCCGAGTATTCACACTCTCTCAGATCAACTATGTGATCGACCGTCTGGTTTGGTTGTATGACAACCGCCACCTTATTGGCGGCTTGAAATTTACATACGAGCCACCTGTATTGCGATTCTTCATGGGAGGTTTGGAGCCAACGACAAATTGGCCAGCTCGTTTGATGGAGAAGTTCCGCAAGGATTTCGGCGATAGCTTGTAATACAAAGCTAAATAACAGATAAAGGGTAGTTCTCTAATTAAAAACCCAGAGAACTACCCATTTTTCTTTCTGCAAAATCTCATCCACCATCCGCATCGCACGTTTCGACAGCACAGGGCACCCCCAACTACCGACCGTAGGCAATGGCCAAATAGGAAACGATGTAGTATACGACCAACCATGTAGCACTACATTTCGGGATCTAAGATTTGAGTTTGTTGCATCCAACCCATCCAAACGATAACTCACACCATAACGTCCTTCATATCTTTCGGCCACTAATACCCTTCCCAAAGAACTCAAGTGTGACCCATCGACATTTGACAATCGTGCATAGGCCGAGCGCACATGAGAACGTGCAGAGCCACTTCCATGACTCACAGGAAAACTGCATATCGCCTTCCCCCGCTGAAAATTCCACACCACAAAACGCCTCAACCCCGAATGGCGTGAGACATCCATCAACAACGCCACGTGGGTATTATACCCATTAACTTGACAGAACTGATAAAGTTCGGCGGCGCGGACTGACAAACGGCTACAAAAACTCATTTTTCAACATATCTACCAATTGTGGCACACCCACCGCACCGCGCTCCTTGATATGAATAAGCGGATTGCGGATCATTCTTACATCGGGATCGCCTGGATCAACGACATAGATCGGGATTCCAGCCTTAGCATACTGCACAAGTGAAGCCGCAGGATAGACTGCCAAAGATGTTCCAACAACAACCATCACATCCGCCTCTCTTGCAATCTGAGTTGCTCGATCAAACATCGGCACCGATTCGCCAAAAAAGACAATATGCGGGCGCAACAGTGAACCATCCTCTGCCCTATCATCCAACTTCTGTTCCCAGCCCTCGATAGGCTGAATCAATGATGGATTAATCTGGCTGCGCAACTTCATCAACTCTCCATGCAAGTGTGTGACACGCGTAGAGCCCGCCTGTTCGTGCAGATTATCGACATTCTGCGTCACCACCTCCACATCAAACCACTGCTCCAACTCAGCAATAGCATAGTGTGCAGCATTAGGCTTGGTCTTGAGTAGCTCCTTACGGCGCAAATTATAAAACTCAATAACCAAAGCTCTGTTTCGCATTAACGCCTCTGGGGTGCAAACATCTTCAATACGGTAGTTCGCCCACAAACCATCAGCATCACGGAATGTTGCCAAACCACTATCGGCACTCACTCCTGCACCCGTAAAAACAACTATTCGTTTCATACGTAAATATTAAGCGTCCTACATTGCTGTAGAACATAGTTTCTATTCAAATTAGTTATTTGAGTTTTTTAATAGACAAGAAAGAATAGCACTCGTAGTATTACAAGTGCGGCTATTGTTCTATGAATTAAACAGCCAAGAGGTTAAAGTTTCATACACGTGTACACAGGTCACAATCTTTG
>CAYTGT010000159.1:0-4570 GCA_964437405.1 uncultured Alistipes sp. | reverse complement strand
GATTTTCTGCATGGTATCACATCATCAAGTGCCTTGATTGGCTGTATTATCGGTAGTGCCATCTCTGGATTATTTGCTTCGAGGTTAGGACGTAAGCGTTCACTCTTTGTGGCGGGTATATTGTTTTTGCTTTCGGCGTTTGGCTCTTATTATCCAGAGTTCCTCTTTTTTGAGTATGGTAAGCCATCGTTCTCGTTGCTCGTTGCGTTTAATGTCTATCGTATTATTGGTGGCGTGGGCGTAGGTTTGGCGTCAGCCATTTGTCCTATGTATATTGCCGAGATCTCGCCGAGCAATATGCGTGGTACGCTTGTGTCGTGGAATCAGTTTGCGATTATTTTCGGTCAGTTGGTTGTCTATTTCGTCAACTTCCTTATCCTCGGATCTCACGCCAATCCTGTGATTGAGCTTGTTAATGGCGTAAATAGTATTATTAATCCCGATGCTGCGGCTTGGACAACAGAGACAGGTTGGCGTTTGATGTTTGTGAGTGAGGTTGTACCAGCGGGATTGTTTGCGGTGCTTATTTTGTGTGTGCCTGAGACACCTCGCTATTTGGCTCTTGTCGGTAAGGATGATGCTGCCCTCAAGGTTTTGGGTCGAATCAACGGTTCGGCACGAGCTGCGACAATCCTCTCGGAGATTAAGGCTACGACCCATGAAAAACGCGAGAAATTGTTTGCTTACGGTTGGTTGGTAATCTTCGTTGGTATTATGCTTAGCGTTTTCCAACAGATTGTAGGTATCAATGCTGTGCTATATTTTGAACCACGTATATTTGCCTCAATGGGTATGGGTAATCCTATGATGCAGACCGTGCTGATGGGTGTGATTAATATCCTGTTTACTCTGTTGGCTGTATTTACTGTTGAGAAGTGGGGTCGTAAGCCATTGTTGATATCGGGCTCGATCGGTATGGCTTTAGGTGCTTTCGGCGTAGCATTAAGCAATGTTGTGGCTGGTATGCCTGCTATCGTTCCTGTTGCCAGCATCATGGTTTATAGCGCATCGTTTATGTTCAGCTGGGGACCTATCTGTTGGGTGCTCATCGCTGAGATCTTCCCTAATACGATTCGTGGCGCGGCAGTTGCTGTGGCGGTGGCTTTCCAATGGATATTCAACTTTATCGTCTCATCTACATTTCTGCCGATGTATAATATGCGCCTGGGTGAGATGGGTGATAAATTCGGACACATGTTAGCTTACGCATTGTATGGTATAATATGCGTTATAGCTGCTATTTTCGTTTGGAAACTTGTTCCCGAAACCAAAGGTAAGACTTTGGAGGAGATGAATAACCTCTGGCGGAAGAAGTAAACGGTTTTTAATAATACAAAAGAAGAAAATAGTGTGTTCAAAATTTTTGAACACACTATTTTAATCCTATTTGTACAAAACCTATTACCGATTTGCATAATCGGGCTGCATGATGTACCTTTGCCAGAGAAACTTAAATAAATACGATATGAAGTTTAGAAACCAAATTTTAATGGCTGCAATAGCTTTTGTAGCGTGCGGATGTGGCTCGCCGAAGTCGGATAACCCGCTTTTTAATGAGTTTGACACTCCTCATGGCATCGCTCCATTTGCGGAGATCACCATCGACCACTATCGCGAGGGTATGTTGCGCGGCATGGAGGAGCATAAGGCTGAGATTGAGTCTATCGTGAATAATCCAGAGGCTCCTACATTCGAGAATACTATCGTGGCGCTCGACCAATGCGGTAAGCTCTTGAGTAAGGTGCGTGGTACATTTAGCCCACTGTCAAGCAGTAACTCAAACGATGAGATTCGTGCTTTGCAGAAGGAGCTCTCTCCACTCTCGTCTGCTCACAGCGATGATATTAACCTCAATCCAAAGCTCTTTGCTCGCGTAAAGGCGGTGTATGAGCAGCGTGATAACCTCAAACTCACCGATGAGTAGCGCAAGGTGTTGGATAATACCTACAAGCGTTTTGTTAGAAGCGGCGCTGAGTTGAGTGATGAGGGTAAAGCGAAGTTGCGTAAGTTGAATCAAGAGTTGTCTATGTTGCAGCTCACATTCTCGCAGAATCTTCAGCACGAGACAAACAATACGTTCGTTGTGGCAAATTCGTTGGAGGAGTTGAAGGGCTTGCCACAGGCAAATATTGATGCTGCGGCTAAGATGGCTGCCGACAATGGCCAGCAGGGTAAGTGGATGTTCAATATGCAGCGCCCAAGCTGTAACCCTGTGTTGCAGTATTGCGAGAATCGTGCATTGCGCGAGAAGGTCTATAAGGCATACTACAATCGCGGAAATCAAGATAACGAGTATGATAATAAGGCTATCTCTGCTAAGATCGTGGCGTTGCGTTTAGAGAAGGCCAAGCTGATGGGTTATAACAATTTCGCTGAGATGGCACTCGATGATCGTATGGCAAAGAGCCCAGAGGCAGTATATAACTTGTTGGATCAGGTGTGGGAGCCAGCCGTAAAGAAGGCTAAGGAGGAGATTGCCGATATCCGCGCCGAGATTCGCAAGGAGGGTAAGAACTTCGAGCCAGAGGGTTGGGATTTCATGTATTATCAGGATAAGGCAAAGCTGGCTAAGTATGCTGTTGATGAGCAGGAGATTCGTTCATACCTTGAGATCAACAACGTGATGCAGGGTATCTTCCACGTGGCAAACAAACTCTACGGTTTGACATTTAAGGAGATCACAGCTGATGTGCCATCATACGAGCCTACTGCAAAGGCTTATGAGGTTATCGACCGTGACGGCTCGTTGCTTGCAATCTTCTATGGCGATAACTTCCCACGTGATGGTAAAAATGCAGGTGCATGGTGTACTTCATTCCGAGGTCAGCGTTATGAGAATGGTAAGCGTGTTATTCCTATCGTTATCAACTGCTGTAATATGACAGCTCCTACGGGTGATGGCCCTGCATTGCAGAGTATTGACAATGTTGAGACAATGTTCCATGAGTTCGGTCATGCATTGCATAGCTTTATGCGTGATGTAAACTACAATAATGTGGGTGGCGTTGAGCGTGACTTCGTTGAGCTCCCATCACAGATTAACGAACATTGGGTATTTGAGCCAGAGGTGTTGGCGGTCTATGCAAAACATTATAAGACAGGCGAGGTTATCCCTATGGAGTTAGTGAATAAGATCGTTGAGAGCTCAAAGTATGGTCAGGGTTTCGCTACTGTGGAGTATGTTGCTGCATCACTCAGCGATATGG
This sequence comes from uncultured Alistipes sp., assembly GCA_964437405.1. Classification (GTDB taxonomy): domain Bacteria; phylum Bacteroidota; class Bacteroidia; order Bacteroidales; family Rikenellaceae; genus Alistipes. The sequence goes on along the minus strand of CAYTGT010000159.1, from coordinate 1,364 downwards.
ATTTGCATGTGTTGACCGAGGTTCCTGCTGACTTGAATGTGATGGATTTTGAGAGCAAGAAGCTCGCTGAGCGTGGTATCCCATCTCAGATTTTCCCTCGTTACCGCATGACAAACTTCAGCCACACTATGGGCGGCGGATACAGCGCAGGCTATTATAGCTATATGTGGGCTGAGGTGCTCGATGCTGACGCTTTTGATGCTTTTGCAGAGACTGGTGATATCTTCAATCAGGAGGTTGCTGACAAGTTCCGCAAGCATGTCCTCACTCCTGGTGGTATTAACGATGGAATGGTGATGTATAAAGCTTTCCGTGGTCGCGAGCCAAAGATTGATGCGTTGCTTCGTAATAGAGGCTTGTAGATACTTGTGCCGTCTTGACAAGTAAGGCGGTGAGATAAATAATTCGGTTGATGGGGCTGTTCAATAAGATTGGACAGCCCCATTTGTGTTGAGATAAAAACCTTAATACTACACTTGCAAATCGGGGAAAATTAGGCTGCGTGTGGATCTGCCATCACATAAGGGTTGTTAATGATATTTTCGGGTGTTTGCTTGCATAATTCAAAAATAAATGAGATATTTGTATAAAGGTTGCTTATATGGAGTTGGGACAATTTCATAGGCTGTGATTGCTTGAAATATGAGCTCAACCCCATGTGAACGATAAGGTCAAATCGGTGTAAAATGAATATAAATTCGAATATGTCTAAAAAACAGGTCATCGTATCATTGACATCATTTCCTGCGGCTATAATGTATGCACCCAAGGCGGTGCAGTCGATTCTTGACGGCTCGGTTCTGCCCGATAAGGTGGTGTTATATCTCACAATCTCGGATTTCGGTGAGCAGGGTGTACCTCAAGAGTTGCTGAAGATGGTTGAGGAGAATCCTCGCTTTGAGATCAGGGACTTCCCAAGAGATATACGCTCTTACAGAAAGCTGATCCCAGCGCTAAAAGATTTCCCAGAAGCTGTGATTGTGACCATTGACGATGATGTAGCCTACCATAGACATATGCTGCGCGATTTGTTGCGTCTTCATGCGCAGATTCCTAATGCGATATTGGCGCATCGTGCCAAGCGTATTGAGTTATATAAACCTTATCGAAAGTGGCGTAAATATAGATGGTATCACTTCCTGACAAAACGTATCCACTCTGGATATGGTAACTTGCAAACGGGTGTTGCAGGAGTTTTGTATCCTCCTCATGCTCTGAAAAAGGAGATGTTGGATGAGGCTCTCTTCACTCAGATTGCTCCTACGACAGACGATATTTGGTTTTGGGCTGCTGCGGTGGCAAATGGAGTTCCGACAGTGCCTGTTCCGTTTGGATATAACAAACCTCGCGGGTTGGAGAAGCCT
>CAYTGT010000158.1:0-4601 GCA_964437405.1 uncultured Alistipes sp. | reverse complement strand
AGCGGTAGTGGTTTTTCCGTTGGTACCCGTCACACCCACAAGCTGCAACTCCTCCGATGGATAGTCATAGAATGCAGCAGCCATATCGGCCATCGCCGAGTTACTATTCTCCACCACCACATAGCTCACGCCCGCAATTTGCTCTTTCGGCAACTCCTCGCAGACAACGGCCGTAGCACCCTTCTCGATGGCCGAAGCTATAAAGTTGTGACCGTCCGACACCGTTCCTCTGACGGCAAAGAAGCAGTCGCCCGCCATGATTTGACGAGAGTCGTAGTGTAGCGCCCTGATCTCAGGATCGCCCTCGGTTATGAATGAATCTACTGCTGTCGAGAGCAACAGATCGCTTAATTTTTTCATCTTTTTTGTTCCTTAAATATAATCGGAATTATATGCTTTCAAGCCATTTTCTTTAATTGTCATTCCACATCACGAGCCTACGGTGAGTGATGATTGGAATCTCTACACCTGTTTTGCCGATGGAGACTCCAAACTTCGCCCCAACATTATCTTAGTGTGAGCGAAACACTCGCCCCTGCGCCTATTTTGCGCCCAGCAGGTATGCTCTGCGAACGGACAGTTCCCTTGCCAGAGATTTGCACTCTGAGCCCTCGGCTCTCCAAAATGTAGAGCGCATCCTTTAAGCCCATACCCACCACATTCGGCATCAGTGAATTATCCTCTATGGTCTTAACATCTATATTACGTAGTGTGTCGGCACGTGCCACACCCCAACCATTGCGGTCGGTGAAGGATACTCGTGGTGAGAATTTGTCGGCCACACGTCTAATGTTGGCTATCGAGCCACCCTTTACAGTTGACGGATAGTGCTCTGAGGTGGTTTCGGCAATCTCGCGGTGCCACTCCTCCTCGCGGAAGTAGATGTAACGCACGATATCTCGCACCACAGGGCCTGCCAATGGACCTCCGTAGGTTATTCCTCTGTTGCGGTTGGTGTGTATCGACACCTGCACTGTATATTTCGGTTTGTCGGCAGGAAAGTATGCCACAACCGTACCCAAATAGTATTTTGCACCGTATGGAGCACCGCCGCCATAGCCATCCTGAGCCACATTTGCTGTACCTGTCTTCGATGCCACGCGGTAGGCTGTGGTGTCGGGGAAGTAGGCTTTGGTAGTACCCGTACGGGCAGTCTCCAAGAGCGCCTCATGGATTATACTGCGCGATTCGGCCGAGCAGATAGCCTCGTCAATGACCTCTGTCGGAAACTCCTGCACAACGTCATCACCGCGCTTAACCTGCTTTATCAGTCGTGGCGCAACCATACGTCCGCCGTTGGCGATGGCGTTATACAAGACCAGCGTACGCACAGGCGGAATATCGAAACCATAACCGTAACCCATATTGGGCAGAGTCGAGCCACTCCAATTCTTTGGATCGTGTATATTAGGCATCGCCTCCTCCATTACCTCGAAGCCGAGCATCTGGCCTAAATGCAAATCCTCGGTCAGAAATTTATGGTAGCGCTTTTTGTCATTCTTATAATTTTCATAGATCGACTCGGCAAAGTAGACATTTGAGGATTGTGCAATGGCCGTCTTGAGGTCGATAGTGTCGACTATCGTACCATCCTTCAATCGTATCGGGTGGTCATCGGTGATAGTTGCACTACCCACCTTCGTTGCACGCCCTTTATTTGTACGATGCTTGTAGTTCAACTTATGACCGCAATCCTCCACTAAAGCCAACGCTGCCGCCAACTTGAATGTCGATCCAGGCTCGATGCGACGCTTGAAGGCGTAATTCTCCTTCTCGTAATATACTCCACTGCGCTCTTTTGTCTCGCCCAAGTTAACCAATGCCAACATATCGCCTGTCTCGACCTCCATCACCATCGCCGTACCCCAAATCGCATTCTGAGCCGTCATCTGGCGGCGCAGGGCTGCATCGGCGATGTGCTGAATCTCAACATCGAGCGAAGTGACGATATCCAAACCATCCTCGGCATCGACATTATCTTTGTGGTGCACAACGGTAGAGAATCCTGGGGCGATACGCTGACGCACGTTGTAGCCATCGGTACCTTCCAAAATATCGCGATAGTAAGCCTCTATCCCGTAATTACCTCTATCACCGATCAAACCCAATGTACGGCGACCCAACTCGTTGTAGGGATATACTCGTTCATCGGTGGTCTCCAAGCGATAGGTCATACCCAAGTTCCAATTCAAGATCGGGTACTTCTTAAGCGTCTGCCACTCGTTGTAATCCACCTCGCGAGGCAGGATCGCCACAGGCTTATGGTCGCGGATCGTGTCATAGAGCTTCACCGTCATCCACTCATCCTTGCGCAACATATCCCACACGCGAGCGAAAAATCCTTCACTACGCAATACATTGGTATCTTTGCGGAAGACGACTTTATAGTGGTCGTTGTGAGCCTTGATCATGTCGCGGCTATACTCTGCCGCTGTACGATCTTTGAAGAAGGCTGAGAGTAGTTTCGAGAGCGTATCAACCTGCTCCTTATAGAGTGCCAAAGAGTCAAAACCCTCGCTGGCCATGTCGAAATCTACACGATAACGCAACAACGAAGTGGCCAACGGCTCGCCGTTACGTGCCAAGATCGAGCCTCGGCGCGAATAGACCGAATCGGGAATAAAGATCTTCTGCTCCAGACGCTCGGCATTATAGGCTACCTCGGCGCTGAAGAATAGCACCCACAGCAGACGCACAATCACACCGATACCCAAGACAATAAAGAGGCCATAGAGCCACTTTACTCTCTCGTACATCTCTGTCTTAACGTCTGTATCTGTCCTTTTGCGAACCATCTGGTATTAAATTTTCATTTTAAAATGCCCACAATCTTTCTATCCCACAACTTTTCCGCTCCACAGCTATTCAGCCTCTCTGACCTCTGCCCTCAAATTTTTATTTCTCAATCTTCTGCCTCTCAGTCTTTCAGCCCCTCTACTTCTCTTTGGGGTTTAATCCTCTACCACCTCGCGTGATTGACGAGGCTCCTGTAAGCCTAAGCCACGCTCCTCGACCTCTTTGGCGATGGCGGCGTGTGTAGTTCGGCTGAAGAGTTGCTCCTGCAGACGTATCGAACGCTCTCTGAGCAACTGCACCTCGCGCTCAACCTTCGAGAAACGATCCTCGGCATAGAGCGCCATAAAGAGCACCGCAATGCTGACGAAGCAGGTGATGGCGATTGCGCCAAAGTAGCGGTAGTTGTCGGCGATGTTGCGGTTGACCAAGATATTACCCGAAAACAACTGCCAGAACAGACGCGAACGCTTGAGCCTCTTGCGTGCCTCCTGACGCATGGCCTGCTGCTCCTGCTCGCGCTCCTCCTGCTCCTCTTGTTGCATCTGCTCATCGGCCTCACCGCTATGCACACGTCTGATCTCGTTGCGTATACGGCGAGCTAAAGCTTCATCGGCCTCCTGCTGCTGCAACTCCTCCTCCGAGAGAGGGTTAAATTCATCGTTTATCGGTCTCATCTTTTACCTTATCAACTTCATTCTTACTTCAAGATAGAGGCTTTGCCGAGCCCCAATCTATCACCAAAATCACAACTTTATCGCCGCACGCAACTTTGCCGAACGTGAACGTGGGTTGCGAGCCACCTCCTCAGCAGTCGGCACAACGGCTTTGCGTGTCACCACCTCAAACGGTTGCTCCGAGCGGCCAAAGAAATCTTGTTTGGTCTTACCCTCGAAGTTACCGCTACGCATAAAGTTTTTAACCAAGCGATCCTCCAACGAGTGGTACGATATGACAACCAATCTACCACCAGGCTTCAACACCTTGAGCGACTGCTCCAACGCCATCTTCAAAGCCTCCATCTCGCCATTGACCTCGATGCGCAAGGCTTGGAATAGCTTGGTGAGGAACTTCGCCTCAGCCGCCTTTGGGGTACAAGGTTTGACTGCCTCGACCAACTGAGCCGTTGTCATTATCGGCTCTTGAGCTCGGCTACGCTCGATGCACGAAGCGATTTTCCATGTTGTATCCAACTCGCCGTACTCGTTAAGTATGCGAGCAAGCTCTTCTGAAGAATAGCTATTGACTATGTCGGCCGCTGTACGGCCACCACGCTGGTTCATACGCATATCGAGCGGAGCATCACCTCGAAACGAGAATCCTCGTTCGGTAGCATCGAAGTGGTGTGACGACACGCCCAAATCGGCAAGTATGGCATCGACCTCTCTCACACCTCGGAGTCGCAATGCTCCTCTGAGGAAGCGGAAGTTGCTCTCTACATAGTGCAGGCGATCATCATCGGGTGCATTGCGCATCGTGTCACGATCCTGATCGAAGGCGTATAGTCGGCCATTCGCGCCCAACGCCTGCAAGATGCGGCGAGAATGTCCTCCGCCGCCAAATGTAAGGTCGCAGTAGACCCCATCGGGCGAGAGCTGCATCAGCGAGATGGACTCCTCAAGCAACACAGGCACGTGGTATGTTGTATTCTCTGTTGACATTCTTAGTTCTCAAATGTGTATATTTGGCGGTAAAGTTACTCAATTTAGTATAAATTGAGGAATCTTTTGCTGAGTATTTTTCTTCAAGGTTAGGCTTATTGGTCAAAATTAGTACATAAAATCGGGGCAATCGGTTGATTTTTATAT
>CAYTGT010000157.1:0-4639 GCA_964437405.1 uncultured Alistipes sp. | reverse complement strand
GGAACTTGTGTACACCATCAATACCGTTGGTATCCCAAGGCTTCGACTGCTCCAATGGGCCGAGGAACATCTCGTACATACGCAATGTGTCGGCACCGTAATTCTCAACGATATTATCAGGGTTAACTACGTTATACATCGACTTCGACATCTTCTCGATAGCCCAGCCGCAAACATATTTTCCATCCTCCAAGATAAACTCAGCATCGTGGAACTCTGGACGCCATGCGCGGAAAGCCTCCAAATCGAGCTGGTCGTTCTTGACGATATTAACATCGACATGGATCTCCTGAGTCTCATAATCGCCCTTCAAGCCCAACGAAACGAACTTGTTGGTACCCACAACACGATATACGAAGTTCGAGCGACCCTGAATCATACCCTGATTAACCAACTTCTTGAATGGCTCCGACTCGCAAACATATCCCAAGTCGTAGAGGAACATATTCCAGAAACGAGAGTACATCAAGTGACCTGTCGCGTGCTCGATACCGCCGATGTAAAGATCCACGTTACGCCAATACTCATCGGCCTCGCGGCTAACCAAAGCCTCCGAGTTGTGTGGATCCATATAACGCAAGTAGTAAGCCGAAGACCCTGCGAAACCAGGCATTGTCGAAAGCTCCAACTTATTGCCCTCCCACTGCCAATCGGCTACACGTGCCAATGGTGGCTCACCCTGCTCGGTAGGGCCGAAGTTCTCGATTGGTGGCAACTCCAAAGGCAATGCGCTCTCTGGCAATGGGTATGCTGTGTCGCCCTTGTAGTAAACAGGGAATGGCTCACCCCAATAACGCTGACGTGAGAAGATAGCATCGCGCAAGCGGTAGTTGATGAGCTTCTTACCCAAGCCGCGCTTCTCTACCTCATCGAACATGGCGGGGATAGCCTCTGTAACATCCATACCTGTCAAGAAGCCTGAGTTGATCATCTTGCCCGACTTAGCATCGTATGATTCAACCTCGATATTACCGCCCTCGACAACAGGTATGATCTCCAAACCGAAATGACGTGCGAAAGCATAGTCGCGTGAGTCATGCGCAGGAACGGCCATGATAGCACCTGTTCCGTAGCCTGCCAACACATAATCCGAAACATAGATTGGAATAGCCTTACCTGTGAATGGGTTGATGGCAAATGAGCCTGTCTCAACACCGCTCACGCGGCGAGTCTCGGCGATACGCTCACGCTCTGAACGCTTCTTCGACTGAGCGATATACTCCTCGACCTGAGCCTTCTGCTCTGGTGTGGTCAACTCCTCGACCCACTCGTGCTCAGGAGCGATAACCATGAATGTCACACCGAAGATAGTGTCGGGACGTGTTGTAAAGATCTCCAACTTACGGTCAGAATCCTTCACATCGAAGAATACCTGCGCACCCACCGAACGGCCGATCCAGTTACGCTGAATCTCCTTCAATGAGTCGCTCCACTCCAATGTCTCCAGTCCATCCAACATACGCTGAGCGTAGGCTGTAACACGCAGACTCCACTGCTTCATGCGCTTCTGCTCCACAGGGAAGCCACCACGTACCGAAAGGCCATCCTTCACCTCATCGTTGGCCAAAACTGTTCCCAACTGAGGACACCAGTTCACCATTGTGTCGGCACGATATGCCAAGCGGTAGTTTTGCAACACCTGCTCACGCTTTGCCTCATCCCAAGAGTTCCACTCCTCGGCCGTGAAGGTCATGGGGGTGGTGCAGGCGGCATTCAGGCCGATAGAGCCATACTTGGGGAAGTTCTCAATGAGCTCCTTTATCGGGCGAGCCTTCTGGCAGTCGTTGCAGTAGTAGTGGTCGTACATCTTGAGGAATGCCCACTGAGTCCACTTGTAATACTCAGGGTCGCAGGTGCGTACCTCACGATCCCAATCGTAGCAGAAACCGATCTTATCCAACTGCTCACGGTAGCGGTTGATGTTCTGCTCGGTAGTTACCGCAGGGTGCTGACCTGTCTGGATAGCATACTGCTCGGCAGGCAAACCGAAGGCATCATAACCCATCGGATGCAAGACGTTGAATCCGCAAAGGCGCTTGTAACGTGAGTAGATATCTGAAGCGATATATCCCAGCGGGTGGCCTACATGCAAGCCCGCTCCCGATGGATAAGGGAACATATCGAGTACATAGTATTTCGGACGTGAATTATCAACCTCCACATGGTAGGTTTTACGATCTTTCCAAAGTTGTTGCCACTTGGTTTCGATCTCTTTAAAATTGTATTCCATGATCTATTGTGTTTTTGATTATTTGCTTCTAAGGAGCAAATATACATATATTAATTCAAAAAAGGGACGTTCTCGGGCATAAAAAGTAGTAAAAGTCGTTCCTCGGCCTTTTTTTCAAAGAAAGTTGCTCAGATATCAGAATTTTAGTGTATATTTGTGTTATAATGTGTCATTATGTCACAATACGTCAAACGTGGAGTAGAGTATTCAATAACAAAATAACTAATAACCCGAAAAACTATGAAATTCTTACAGAAAACTTTGCTTTTGCTCGCTGCTGCGACTGCTGTGGCTTGCACCGAGTATGTACCCGTAGAGACATACGCCGAGGCGGATGATCCTGTGGCGCTGACGGCTGAGGATGAGGCTGCATGGGGTGCTGTGAGCAGTAATTTCAACGCTGCTTGGGGCGATGCTGATTGCCGCTACTCGCGTAGTTTGGTACCTCAGACTGCCGATGTTGAGACTCTGAAGATCACTCTTTGGCGAGGCGAGAAGGGTCAGGCTCAGGCTTTGGTTTGGACTCCAGAGGGCTTGAATGGCGTGGAGTGCTCATTCGCTGACTTTAAGTCAAAGGAGGCAACAATGCCTGCCTCTGTCGCTAAGACATTCTTCGTGCGCTACACTTTGGCCGATCAGTTCTTGCCAACAAAGGTGGGTGCTGTCTTGATGGCCGATATGTTGGACACTATCGAGCGTTTCGATATGGCGGCAAAGACAACACGTCCTGTATGGGTGACTCTCGATATTCCAGAGGATGCACAGCCTGGTATCTACACCTCTGAGCTCACTATCAGCCACGCAGGTTGGGGTAAGGCTAAGTTGCCTATTGAGGTAGAGGTTGTTAAGCACGTGTTGCCAGATGCAAAGGAGTGGTCATACCACCTCGATTTGTGGCAGCATCCAACAGCTGTGGCTCGCGCTGAGGGTCATGAGCTTTGGAGCGATGCTCACTTCGCAGCGTTGAAGCGCCAGATGACAATGTTGCGTGACGCTGGTCAGAAGGTTATCACAGCCAATCTTAACAAAGACCCATGGAACCACCAGTGCTATGACGCTTATGAGGATATGATCAAGTGGACTTTGAAGAAGGACGGCACTTGGTCTTACGACTATAAGATTTTCGACCGTTGGGTAGAGATGATGCTCTCGATCGGTATCAATAAGATGATCAACTGCTACTCTATGGTACCTTGGAACTGCGAGTTGCACTATATGGACGAGGCTAAGGGTGAAATGGTTACAGTGAAGGCAGAGCCTAACACTCCTATCTTCCCAAAGATCTGGAAGCCTTTCCTCACCGACTTCAAGAAGCACCTCAAGGAGAAGGGTTGGTTGGATATCACCAACATCGCAATGGACGAGCGTTCACCAGCACAGATGGATGCTGCAGCTAAGGTGTTGGCAGAGTGCGCACCAGAGATGGGTTTTGCTCTTGCCGACAACCACAACTCATATAAGAAATATACCATGATGGAGGATGTATGTACTGCTATCCGCCGTCAGATGGTCGATCATGAGGATATCTTGATGCGCCGCGCTAAGGGTCAGAACACTACATTCTATGTATGTTGCGGTCCATACTTCCCTAATACATTCACATGGTCACAGCCTTTCGAGGCCGAGATGCTCGGTTGGTTGAACGTGACATTCGACTATGACGGTATGTTGCGTTGGGCTTACAACTCATGGCCAAAGGATCCTACAATGGATTCACGCTTCGGCAACTGGCCTGCGGGCGATACATACTTCACATATCCTAACGGTTACTCATCGTTGCGTTTCGAGCGCCTGATTGATGGTATTGAGAATGCCGAGAAGGTGCGCCGCTTGAGAGCTGCTGGTGTTGACACAAAGGAGGTTGAGGCTGCTATGGAGAAGATTCGTAAAACCGACTTCTTGGATCATAAGTTGCCTTGGTGCGAGATCGTGAAGGAGGCTAATGAGGCTTTGAACGCAGTATCACGCAAGTAATAAGAAGCTGTCTAACAAGGTGATTTTTGCGTTATACTTGCCCTTGAAATACTCATTTACACCTCAGTAAACTGCGGTTTCTCGGGCTTCGTAAGCCTTAAAATCCCTCTTGTTATACAACTTCAGCAAAAAAGTTAAGGAGCTGTCCGTTGGGCAGCTCCTTAACTTTTTTAATTCAAAATTCAAAATTCAAGATTCAAAATTGAGTTTTTGGGTTTTGATAAAAAAAGATAACAAGGCCAATTAAGCACGTCACTCCACCGCACCCGTAACGGGTGTTTTATAAGCGGGAGAGTAATTTTGCTGATGATGCCTTTAGCAAGGATTGCACGGCAACATAAAACACCTCTTAGAGGTGCCAATCATTGTGCTTGCATCCTTCTGTGGCATGACGTTCTAATTTAAGTTGCGCGTCAGCCCAATTTTGAACCGACA
>CAYTGT010000156.1:0-4658 GCA_964437405.1 uncultured Alistipes sp. | reverse complement strand
CGAACTTCGTACACTGATCAAGAAGCCTGAACCACAGCCAGAGCCGCCGACCAAGCAGAAATGTTGTTGTCCTGTGATTGTGGAGGATGAGATGATAGGCATTATCGTGGATATGAAGCCTCCGAAGCACCGTCATCATCGACATGGCTCGCGTAATTGTCGATAATTTAGGACTCTATGTAGCGAGAACTTCACTTTTGCCACTTGCAAAAATAGAATAGTTTTATTATATTTGCATTTAAATAGTTCGAATTTTAATAAAACACACATTTACTATGGCAAATTTACGAGTGCTCAAGAAGGAAATCGACTACCGTTTGGAGGAGTTTGTTTTCGATTGCGAGATGGCAATCTACTTCCAACCTTCAAACGAGGAGGCTGTTGTTGGTTTGATGGAGAAGGCTGTTGAGTTGCGCAATGCTTTGTATTATAAGGCTAACCACCCAACCGAGCCACACAACGCATCTTTGGTTCGCAAGTATTACTCAGCATTCCGCCGTGATATGGTTTCATCATACGGTAGTTTGTTCGAGGAGTTGAGCCAGATCAACAAGTAGTCGAAGGCTCTCTCAAGAGACAAAATTTTGAGTAGAACTCTCCCTTGTGGGTGGGTTCTACTTTTTATGTGTAGTGTAATGCGATCTCTATTTGTTTTTCAATATCAACTCCTTGTTCACCTTTGCCCAACTGATCATTGGTGCCATTGTATCTACAAACGATCTTCCTAACGGCGATAGGTTGTATTCAACACGCGGTGGGACTTCGGGGTAGATGGTGCGTACAATCAACGACATATCCTCCAATTTTCGCAGAGTCTGTGTCAGCATCTTTTGCGATATGTCGGGAATCTCACGTTGTAACTGACTAAAACGCATCGATGCCGCTCTGCTCAACATCAGTACGACAAGGATAGACCATTTATCGCCTAAATGAGAGATAATATCGCGCACTGGACAAAATTCTTTATCAGTCTTCATTTTGTAAAATACTATAATTCAATAATTGTTACTTGTAAGTAACTCTATAACATTTTAGTACCATATTGCATGGTAACTCTCTTTTGGTTACTTTTGCAATGCAAAGGTAATAACTTTTAATAAATCGAGTATGAAACAGATTGAAAAAATTGCAGAAGGTTCTGCATACAGCGCAGTGTCGGCGGGTAAGTTATCGGAGTTAAACGAGCATTTGTTGGTATTGGCTCCCGAAGTACAGATTCCAGGTAAGGTGTTTTTGGGCGGTGAGCTTAAGGTTACTGGTGCAGAGATATCGTTCCAGAACTTCCCCGTAGGTGGCGAGACAGGTTTTCTACATACGCACAAAACACATGAGGAACTTTATATCTTCGTAAAGGGTTGTGGTGAGTTTCAAGTTGACGGCGAGGTATTTGCCATAGGTGAAGGCAGCGTTGTTAGAGTCGCTCCATCGGGTAAACGCAGTGTAAGAAACATAGGTGATGAGCCACTTGTAATGGTTTGCGTTCAGTATAAAGCAGATGCCTTCTCGACAGAGGATGCCAGTGATGGAGTTATTTTGAACGATCTGGTTATTTGGTAAATATCAATTTGCATATTAAGGCAATGTTGCCATCTGTGTAAATAATATAAAAAAGACGCGCCTAACATATTTGTTAGGCGCGCTCTTACTGAAGAATACGCATAACACTAAATAGGGTTGTTATTATGCTTAATTTGCTGCAATTTTGATTATTCTGCTGGGGCCCACTTGCAACGAATGGGCGATACGATTGCGCCTGCGTCTTTAAGCTGCTTCATAGCTTTGTCAACCTCCTTGCGATCAAGGCCGCTAAGCTCTGCTATTTTACCCGCATTTAAAGGCTCTCCCGCCTCCTTCATAACTTGCAATACTCTCTCCTTTGTCTCCATAGTTGTAAAAATTTAGTTGTTATTAAATGTTGTTAAAATTCATTATTTCATCGCTTCAGCCAAAGCCTCCATTGTCGACAGGTCGTCAGGATTCATTCGCGAGCGGATAGTAACCATCAGATCCACAATCTCCAACTCTTTCATCTGCTCCAACTGGGCTCGCATCACACGACCTGCGGTGGGTGCCCACGAGCCATTTTCGATGATACCGATCTTACGCTTCTGAAAATTCTTCAATCTCAAGTGGTGCAAGAAATCATACATCGGAGGGAAAAGATCGCCATCGTATGAAGCAGCGGCCACGATCAAACGATCATACTTGAAGGCATCCTCGATGGCCTCCGCCATATCATCACGACACAGATCGGAAACACTCACCTTCGCCACGCCTTTTGCCCTAAGCATATCAGCCATAGCGTATGCCGCCTTAGCTGTACCGCCATGAATGGAGGCGTATGCGATAAATACACCCTCTGTCTCTGGCTTATAACTACTCCACGTGTCATACAACGATATGTAGTAGCCCAAATTTTCATTTAACACAGGGCCATGCAGTGGGCATATCTGGCGAATCTCAAGCGTAGAGACTTTCTTTAGCAGAGACTGCACCTGAGCGCCATATTTTCCGCAGATATTGAAATAGTAACGTCTCGCCTCACAAGCCCACTCCTCATCGTGACTCAACGCGCCAAACTTACCAAATCCATCAGCCGAAAAGAGTATTTTTTCACTCTGCTCATAGCTTACCATCACCTCTGGCCAATGCACCATCGGTGCGGCAATAAACTGCAATGTATGCGACCCCAACGAGAGGCTATCACCCTCTCTGACCGCTAACGTACGCTCACAGAGGTCTACATCGTAGAAAAATTGCGGTAACATCTGAATGGCACGCGCCGAAGCCACAATCTGCATCATAGGATATCGCTCGACAATATGCACAATACTACCAGCATGGTCAGGCTCCATGTGTTGTACGATAAGGTAGTCGGGAATTCGGCCCTTCAGCGCTTGATCTACATTTGCGAGCCACTCCTCACATTTACGACTATCGACACTATCCATAATGGCGATCTTCTCATCGAGAATTATATATGAGTTGTACGACACGCCATTCGGGATAATATATTGACTCTCGAAAAGATCGAGATCGCAATCATCCACACCGATGTACTTAATAGATTCTGTTATATCCATTCTTCAATTTCTTTTTCAATTCTCTCCTTATCTCAAAAACGAAAAACAAACCTTTTCCTTGCATTAGCATCAGAATTTATTTCGTTAGAGCCATCTTCGAACACCATCTCAAGACGGGAATCCAGAAACAAAGATAATGAGAAATCTCATACATTAACTTTTTTGCGGCAGTAATTTATCGACACAGAACTAATCGTAATCGCTAACTCACAGATGGCAATACGCCCCATCATGATAACTTCTGATCGCGCTACACCACCTCATTGCATCGCGATAAATTGTCCTTGCCTACACCTCTCTATCACTTACATATCTACCTCACGCCCCATGCTCCAGACGCTTTGTAGCTCCAATTCCGAAGACATAATCATTATATCGGCATCTTTACCCTCTTCAAGAGAGCCTTTACGGTGATAAATGCCCATTATGCGGGCAGGTGTTTCACAGGCCATACGAACCGCATCCGCCAACGGGATGTTGGCTTTGTGAACCATCGTGCGGATCAGTCGATCCATTGTCGCAATGCTACCTGCTAACGCTGAGCGATCGGACAGCTTGCAAACCCCATCTTCGATTATAACACGCGGATCAAATAGATTTGTAGACTTGCTAGCCGTACAGCCCATTGCATCGGTTATAAGACAAGTTCTTTCTACTCCTTTGAATTTATGTATCAGGCTAAGAATTGCAGGTGGGACATGTATTCCATCGGCAATCACCTCGACACTCATACAATCCATCAGATATATACTCTCGATAGTCCCCTCATGCTTAAATTCTCGATTTTTGTGGACGCTTGTCATGGCGTTGTAGAAGTGCGTTGCGTGGGAATACCCCGCCTCGTATGCTGCTTTTATAACATCATAATCGGCTTTGGTGTGAGCCACCGATGCTATTACCCCCTTTGAGATCAGATAGCGCCCAAAATCTAACGCGCCATCCAATTCAGGAGCCGCATCCCAACGCTTGATGACATTTGTCATAGAGAGTATCCGTTTGTAATCCTCAGGCTTAGGATCGGTGATATATTCGGGGTTTTGTCCACCCGCCATCTCGCTATTAAGATATGGACCTTCAATATGCAGACCCATAATCGGGCTATTTGGATTGGCCATAAGTCGCTCTACGATTGTCACAGCACGCTCGATTGCATCTGTCTGAGCAGCTACCAACGTAGGATATATAGCTGTTGTACCGTGACGCATGTGGGCATTTACAGCCTCATTAAACGCCTCCTCGCTACACTCCATAAAGTCATGACCGCCACCACCATGAACATGTAAATCGATACCTCCAGGGAGTACATATCCACCTTGAGCATCAACAATTTTGCCACAGATGGGCTCCTCTATGTCGCGTCCAATCCGAATTATCTGTCCGTGGCCAAATAATATTTTACAATCGGTCAACCATCCGCATGGGGTCAATATCGTGCCGTTTGTGATGAGTGTTAGCATGTTATGGGTTTTAAGTAAAATTAAGTTGAGTAAAGATATTAATTTTTTTTGAAAAATATTTGCACAGTAAAAAAAAACTCTATATATTTGCACTCGCTTTAAGACACGAAGCATATAG
>CAYTGT010000155.1:0-4699 GCA_964437405.1 uncultured Alistipes sp. | reverse complement strand
GCTGTCGCCTCACCTGCTACTGCTGCCGTCTCGACAGCCTGAAGAAAATCAATCATAATTGTGTTTGTTAAAATTTATTTTAAGTTTTCTTGTAATTTTTCCTATCTAACCATCTCTTTTTCGGCTCGTGATCGTGATCATGCTCTCGCCCATGCCCATGTCATTGCTCCCGATCCTACTCTCATTCACGCTCATTTCTTGATCACACTCTCGATCCCGCTCCTGCTCTTGTTCACGCTCCCGATCATGCTCTCGTTCTCGATCCTGTTACTTAGCACCAACCTGCACACTACCTTCTTCGGCGGCACCAGCCTCTTGTTCTGACCCTTGTTCAGTTTCCTGTCCAACCTCCTGTCCAACTCCTTGCTCTGTTTCCTGCGCAGCCTCTTGAGCCTCCTTTTTGCGGCGCGAAGTAAATCGCTCCTTTATGCGGCGCTTCAAATCTGCCCAACTGTTGAAATCCTCCTTATAGTAGATTCCAACACCCGTCTCCTGCAAACCCTGGTTCTCATCGAATCGGTCAATGGTCTGAGTAAAGCCCTTAAGTTTCAGATTGCCGTTGCGATCCAAGAGCCATGTGATATACGCCTCACCCATAAAGTTCGACATATTACTACTCTGCGCCATACGGTTATCAACCAAATAGTTACCCTCAACCTCAACCAGCAGTCGATCATTGACCAACGATTTCGAGAATCCGAAATCAATCTCATCACTCGTCAACTCCGACTTCGGTCTGTATCTGAGGATGATGTTATAATCATCGCTCGATAGCCAATTACTCAACTGATTCGACAAGAGCTCAAAACCTGTGGTAGCAGATGCCGAAGCACCGATATTTGACGCCGTTCCCGAATCGGAATAGAAACTACCGCTCACCAACAGATACATAAACTGCGTAGCAATAGATTGCTGGTTATTGAGCAGGTTGGCCACCGCATTCTGAATCTCGGAGTCGGCATTCGGCACTTTAATATCAAACGTAACCGTTGGGCTTGTTAGTCTCTCAGTCAAGTTAATAATACACTCCACAGGCACCGCGCGTGTCACGTTATCAAGCGTAGTTGACGACAACAACGGCTGCAACGAAGCCTTGAGTTTATATATAGCGTCAATATCCAATCGTGCATCCATCGGGTCTCCCGTCCATTGGATCGTAGAGCCACTCTCGATCAAGAATCGCTTGTTGATAATGTTCTGCAACGTGAAGAGGTAACTACCATCCGAGATAGTATAATCACCATACATATCGAAGATATTGGCACTCGGCACGATGTACATATTGAGCGTACCATCACCTCGTGCCTTGATAATATCACCCACCGTTGGGTCGATAACCAACTGCACCTCGGTGTTACGATTGGCCGTTAGCTCCATATTGATCTTCATTTCGCTCTCCGACTCGGTGCTACGGCGTGCTCGGCGCTCAAACATCATCTTCTTACGCAACAGATAGTTTGTCGTATCAACCTGCATACCTGGCTTCTCAAAGATCACAAATTCAGCATTTGCAGCATCGGTCTTACCCAACAACGGCATGTAGAATTGTGAATTACCCTCAGTCGAAGCTGTGATATTGAGTGTCGTACCCTTCTTGTCACCATTCACCGTAGCCACACCCGAAGCATAGACCTTACCATAGAACAGATCGTTATCCTGCGCTGTGGTATTGAGCACAATCATATTGCGTGGGATCATTCTCAGGTCGTATGTGATATTCGACAAGTGATTCAAGCTCAAATCCATTGTCAACGATCCGCTGTTCTTCTCTGCATCGAACACTCTCACATTGGTCGCCTTGAAGTGGTTATCTTCGACCTTCACCTTAGCTGAAGGAATGTTATATCTCACGTGAGTATAATCCAACATCGTTGATAAATTCTCCACATTCACACTACCATTGAGTTTGGCTTGACGTCCCTGTCCCAAGATCTCCAATTTAGCATTTGCCGTACCCTCAGTCTGAGATACCACGCCCTCCAAGATCGGGTCTAACATACTCATCGGCAGATTATCAAACTCACCCTCGGCATAATAGCGGTTGCTTTGCGGAGCGTAATAACCCCTCACAATTTCACGGTTAGTCAAGCGATTCTTCATCGCCACCCTTACACGCTGCTGATCAAGATCCCAACGCGAATCCACACATAGTGGCACTACCGCCGTACCGTTGACCTTCAAGCTGTCGATATCTATATCGGCTGTCAACTCACCGCGATTAAGTGCCGCCTTGAGCGAAGCCACACCATTACCCTGTCCTGTCACCTCATAACCTAAACGCGAAGCAAAACCCATAAACGGAGCCAACTCGAAATCACGCATCTGAAGCGACAACGAATCTGCATTACTTCTCGAAGCCACGCCATCAACAAGCAACATCTGGTTACCACAGCTGACCATAAAGTTATTGACCACTACGCCCGTAGTATCCATGCTGATCGGATCGGATGTAACACGCCAAGTCTTACCCTCTTGTGTAATATGAGCAGGCAACAGGGTAAGATTCACCCTCGGCATCATGCTCGGCATAACACGTGTCAAGTGAGCCAATACCGCCATACGACCCGAAAATGGTCTCTCCCGATCGGCAAAACCTGCATCTAACATCACTCTATCGTTCTTCGCACCACCCATCACTGAGAGATTAGGCAGGTGTAGACTACCCGAATACAAATCCTCCGATTGCAGATACATAGCCAACGAATCGGCCTGATTGGTCACGTTCAGATTGAGCTTCGTGATCAGCATCTTGCCACGCTCCACGTAATCCGACTCAGCACGCAGGGCGAGGTGATTTGACGATGGATTCATCACAAAGTGTAGTGTAGAGCCATTAGCCAACTGCAATCCGTCAGAGACCGCATCCAACAACGGATCAATATTTTTCGCCGTCACGGTCAATGCCGAATACCCTGCCTCGCCAGCACTCTCATAAAGCGAAGTCGACTCATCCGAGATATTAGGCAGGTACTTACGCATCGCAGATTGCAGATATCGCATCACCTCGGCATAACTTGTCGGGCCTGTAAATGAAGCATCAGCAAAATCTGAGCTAAGATTCAACGAACGCTTTTGATCGGTATTATTGGCCGTCAGACGTATTACACCAGTCGCCAAAGAGTCTTCGTTGTAACGATACATTCCTCGCTCCACAGTCAGCGATCCGTTGATATCTTCAATAGTACGTCCGACTGCATAAAGATCAGCATCAAGCTCAATGAGCGAGATAGAATCACGCTGATTGATATTCATAGCCGCCAAATCCGCCTCACGCAATTTGAGCTTCATATCATAGACTGGTCTTATGCCATTTATATCGGCCAAACCACTGAGTCTGAAATTCAGCGGTGAAGCCTCGCTCGAAATCTGACCCGAGAAGCTCTTGTTTACGATCATTCCGTTGATGTCGATATCACGATAATCGCAACTCATAAACTTCACATTATCGACCCGACCCTCCACATGACCGCGAGCGCCATTCTTATTAGTCAAGCCATCGAAATGGATCGCACCATCAATCCTTCCCAAATTCTTATTTCCCAACACCTGTCCCAAATCCAGATGAGACAACTCGACACTCGCCACAAGCGAAGAGTTTTTCACTTTATTTTTCGCCTGCTCTGCACCATTTACCGAACCCTCACTGTTGTCCTCGCCGTTGGTCTTGCTATTGTCCTCACCGTTGGTCTCGCCCTCGCTCTCCTCTATCGGAGCACGCTCGGCATGCAACAACAGATTACCCACCTCGGTAATCAGCGACATATCACTCTCAAAGGCTCGCATACCGCCACTGAATGTTCCCGTACAGATCAACTCACCCGAAGCGCTCAACATCTCACGCACCTTATTAGGTAGTTCACGCCCTGTCAAACCACCCAACAACCACGACACATCTTGCTCGCAACTCTTGAGTTGATCCAGCTTAACCGACATTCCCGCACGCTTCACATTAGGCAATCCTCGTAACGTAACCTCACCCTGCAATGTACTCTGCTGACCAAACTGCAAGCTCTCAACATCAACTTTCAGATCGGCCACCGTACCCTTCACCTTAGCATTTACTCCGCGCACCGAGAGATTCCACGGTAACATACGCGGTGCAAAGTGGGCAATATCATCGGTCGAAGCCGCCGAGCGTAGGATCTCACCCTCGATCACCACGTTATGGATAAAATCTTTGTACGCCGACCAATCTTCGCCACGCAGAGTGAATCGTGGCAAACGAATATCCGATCTCTCGGCCATGATCTCAAAATCACGCAGATCCACCAATCCCTTATCCACAAGGAATCGACCCGTAAAGTTTTGAACCATGAAACCGCTATGTTCTATCGTTGAGAAATTTCTAACATATCCACTGATTCTCCCACCCTGCATCAAAAAATTATCCACATAGGCAGACATGTGCTCAATGTGCATATCCTTGTAATCGATACCATACGATGGTTGGCGATGCTCTCGCTGCTCGATCACAAGCGAGAAATCATCCAATCTGACATCCTCGACCTTCAGCACAAAATCACTCTTCTTCTCGCGCTCCTTATTCGACAGACGCGCTACGACCTGTTTGATGTTCATCACACCTTCTGGAGTCTCGCGGATATTCAGATAGCCATTCGACACTACACCATTGCGCAACGTGATACCCGATTGCTCGGAGATACGCGAGAGATAGATCCTCAGCTTGCCGATATATAGC
>CAYTGT010000154.1:0-4747 GCA_964437405.1 uncultured Alistipes sp. | reverse complement strand
CCCACCAATTCCCCGCAAGACTATCTGTACTACCCTCAAACGAGGAGATGTAACCTTGCGGAATATCCAATTTAGGCAGATGCAACTGAGGCGTGCACGCCGCCAAAAACAAGCCAACAAGAAGTATTTTTATCCATCTCATAATGCTCTATGCTATTTTCTCTTTACGAGAGTCAAACTTTCCAATCTTCGCCACCAAGTAATAGGTAGCAGGGTAGAGGAATATGCCGATCAAAGTGGCCAACAACATTCCGCCCACAAGTGCCACACCCATTATATTTCTCGCCGTAGCGTATATTCCCGATGCAAAGACCAACGGCATAACGCCCAATATAAAAGCTGCCGCCGTCATTATGATCGGCCTTACACGTTCTTTGGCAGCCATCATTGCCGCTTCGGCAAGTGTCATACCTTTCGATGAGTGGAAAATGGTGTCGGCATACTCCACTACAAGAATTGCATTTTTTGCCGCCAAACCGATCAACAACACAAGCGAAATTTGCATGTAGATGTTGTTGACATAGTGAGTTTGAAAGAGGTGCGCACTTAAGGTTGCAATCAGCGCCCCCAATATCGCCACAGGAACACTCATCATAATCGCCATCGGCAGACTCCAACTATTATACAGCGCCGAGAGTGCCAAGAAAGCAAAGAACAAAGCCAATAAGTAGGCTGCATAACCGCTTTGCGAAGCGTTGGCCTCTTGATAAGACATGCCGCTCCACGCATATCCCACATCATCGGGCAACGTCTCCGTAGCCATCTTCTCGACCAGCGCCATCACCTCTGAGGATGAGGCTTTCGAGTTTGGCGTTACGGTGAGCTGAATAGACTCATAGAGATTGTATTGCGTGATATACTCCACGCCTACCGTATCTCGCACAATGGTGAATGCGGCCAATGGCACACTATCGCCTTTAGCATTTGTAACAAAATAGCGATTAAGCGAGTGCTTATCCTTGCGGCTGGCTGCATCGGCCTGCAAATATGTTTGATACAACCTGCCGAAACGTGTAAAATTACCGATATAACTACCGCCCATATAAGCCGACAACGCATTATATATATCCGACATCTCAACCCCTTGACTCATTGCCTGCTCGGTGTTGATCTCAATGCGTTGCTGGGGAATATCCGCATTAAACTGAGAATTGACCGAAGCCACCAAATTGGAAGTCCTAAGCGTATCAATCAAACGATTAGTCTGCTCCATCAAATATCTGGTGCCACGCCCCTCCAAATCTTGTACCTGCACCTCCACGCCCGAAGCAATACCCAAACCTGGAATTGATGGCGGAATAAAAGCGTAACTCTCAGCTTCGGGAACTGCCACATATAGTTCTTTAGTTAAGATGTTGGCCAACTCTCCAGCCGACAACTTACGCTTCGAGTAGTCCTTTAATACGACAAATATCACTCCACTATTG
This sequence comes from uncultured Alistipes sp., assembly GCA_964437405.1. GTDB lineage: Bacteria > Bacteroidota > Bacteroidia > Bacteroidales > Rikenellaceae > Alistipes. The sequence goes on along the minus strand of CAYTGT010000154.1, from coordinate 3,320 downwards.
GTCGAAGCAACACCTGCCACCATATTGAACCCTGCGGCAAGTGCTGAGAACTCCACCTCTGAATGAGCGCTCACCACCTGATCTATATGCTGCATCGCTTTGAGTGTCGTGGTGAGCGATGAGGCTTCAGGCGTTGATACCGAAACGATCAAGTAGCCTTCGTCCTCTTCGGGTAAAAATCCATGTGGCAAAGCTCTCCAACTCACAGCAATCAACACAACGCACACTCCCACAAACACTCCCGTACGTGTCAAATGTTTGATCATGCGAGCCGTCACCTCGGAATATCGCGCTAAACCTCGGTCAAACCAGTCGTCAAAACGCTGAAAGAATCTACTCTTGCGACCATTGCTTTTTCTTAGCAACATGGCGGCCAACGCAGGCGAAAGTGTCAATGCATTTAGAGCCGAGAAGAATACCGATGTGGCTACCGTCACCGAGAATTGCTGAAATAGTCGGCCTGTGATACCACCCGTAAACGAAACGGGAATAAATATCGCCAACAGCACAACGGTAGTGGCCACAATAGGCGAGGAGACCTTACGCATTGCATCTGTTGTGGCAGCGATGGGATCCATGCCGTTGTCGATATTAACCTGTACTGCCTCGACCACCACAATCGCATCATCAACCACCAATCCGATGGCCAAGACCATGCCCAAAAGCGAAACCACGTTTAGTGAAAAGCCCAACAAAGGGAATAACATAAATGTCGAGATGAGCGAAACGGGTATTGCAATGAGCGGAATGAGCGTTGCTCGCCAACTCTGCAAAAAGAGGTAGATGATCGTAATCACCAACAGAAGTGCAATTATCAGCGTGCGCACGATATCAATAGCTCCCGCCTTGATATTTACCGTACTGTCGACCACCGTTTTTAGCTCCACGCCATCGGGAAAACGCTCCTGCTCCTCGGCCATCACAGCCTTCACCTTGCGCCCAACATCTACCGCATTGCTCCCAGGCTCTTGATATATTACCATCAGCGCAGACGGTTGCTGTCCCAACTGCGAATCTACATTGTAGGTCTGACTGCCGAGTTCTACCTCGGCCACATCTTTCACTCTGACCTCTTCTCCAGCCTCGTTTATTGATAGGATGATATTAGAAAACTCCTCTGCGGTTGATATTTGTGGCGGAAGCGTCACAGTATAGGTGTATGGCACATTCCCTTTATCTGGTTGCGCGCCAAATTTTCCGACAGGATATATAGCACTTTGACTCTTTATTTGGCTGAGTACCTGATCTAAACTCAGCCCATAATAGTGCAGTCGTTCGGGGTATATCCATATTCTCATAGCATACTCCCCAACGCCCATGATTGAGACTTTGCCCACACCATTAATTTTGGCGAGTCTATCCTCAAGATTTATGTAGGCATAGTTCGAGAGAAATAGATCGTCATATCGCCCGTCACTCGTAAGTGCATACACCATAATAAATCCCGTATTGCTCTTTTCGGTAACGACACCCTGCTGAGTAACCGAAGCGGGGAGCTTGGCCATTGCCGAGGAGACCCTATTTTGAGTGAATATGGCATCCATATCGGGTGAGGAGTCGATATCGAAGGTGATCTGCATATTCATCGTGCCGTCATTGGCGCTTGTAGTCTGCATATAAAGCATATCGCTCACGCCCATCACACTCTCAGCCAAAGGCGTTGCCACACTATTGTTGACCGTTTGAGCATCGGCACCCACGTATGTGGCCGACACCTGCACAACAGGTGGGGTGATGTTTGGAAACTGCTCGATGGAGAGCCTCGAAAGCGATACTGCTCCCAAAAGTGTCATTGCCAACGCTATCGAGATGGCAAATATCGGTCGGCGAACAAAGTAATTTCCCATCGCTATTTGGTTTTATTTGGTGTGACCTTCATTCCGTTGTGTAGCTTCTGCAATCCTGTCAACGCCACACGCTCGCCCGATTGTAATCCACTCTCAACGATCCATTTGCTACCTACGCTCTCGCCCAATGTAACCTTCCGATATTCAACGGTGTTGTCCGAACGAATAACCCACACCGAAGCGATATTCTGAATACGAGTGACAGCCTCTTGCGGAACTAAAATTTTAGCTCTTCGACCGCCTATGCCGACCTTCACACTGGCAAATTCACCCGCTTTGAGTCTATGATCAGGATTGGGAAAATCGACAACGAGTGAAATCGTGCCGCTTGTTGATGAGATATTTTGCTTGGTATAGTCATAAACCCCTGTATGATCATACTCCTCTCCTGAACTTAAATATAATTTTATATCTGACAACAGATCTCGGTTGTTGTAGCTCTCTGAACCACGTGCGTATTGCAGATAGAGCGATGTCGGGATAGCCAACGCCGCCGATAGGGTATCGAGGTTTGAGATAGTAGTCAGCACTTGAAACTCTGTCCCAGGCCCTACATAGTCGCCCGCATGGGCTTTGGTTGCGGCGATAATACCGTTTATCGGAGAATATATGCGCGAATAACCCACCTGCAACTTGGCGCTCTCAAGATTTTGTTGTGCCGACTTTACCGAAGATTGAGCCGACAAAAACTCAGCGCGATATTGATCTAATTGTGATTGACTTATGGCATTTATCTCAGCCAAAGGTTTAGCTCGATTGTAATTATTGGCACTCTCAGTCAGTTGCGCTCGAGCTGAAGCAAGTTGCGCCTCAGCCGCTCGCATCGAGGTTGAGAGCAGATCCGACTCTATAACAAATAATAAATCGCCTTTTCTGACAGGCATCCCCGATTGGAAACTCTTTTTTATCAAATAGCCGCTCACTCGAGGTTGTATTACAGCATCGAAATTGCTTTGCAGATGAGTCGTAAATTCATACTCCATCACAATGGAATCTCTCTCTATAAGCGCCACCTCCACCTCTAATTCAGGTGCGCCACTCTGTTGTGTGCGGTGCGATTTGTGACACCCGACACAGAGTGTCATCCCCACCGCAAAGATTAATATCAGACCTCTTGTTTGCATAGTGAATGTATTGATTTATAGCCTGATTGGTCAAAAAATATGCCAGCACGCCCCAAAAAAGGGTTCTGTTATAGTATTTGAAGTGTTTTTAGAACGATTTTTCTCTGAAAATTATTTGATTATAAGAAATTTTCATATATTTGCCACCAAATCAAACCAATAAATAGAGTTTATCATGAAGAATCTAGTAGATCAGATCAATGCTCAGATCGAGCTTTTCTCTACAAATGCAGCTGCACAGGTAGAGAAGAACAACAAGGCTGCAGGTACACGTGCACGTAAGGCTGCTCTTGAGCTTACAAAGCTTTTGAAGGAGTTCCGTAAGGTATCTGTAGAGGAGTCTAAGAAG
>CAYTGT010000153.1:0-4760 GCA_964437405.1 uncultured Alistipes sp. | reverse complement strand
ATCGCAACACACATCAACAAACAGAACAAGCTGACATGATCGCCATAGAACGGAATGGTAAATGGCAAACTCAAGATACTATCGTATGATGAAAGGTCGTCTGCCCACAAGAAAGATTGGTCGCGAAGCTCGATACTCACAGGGAAGAAGCGGAACAAAGCCCACAACAATGGCAGTTGAATGAGCATTGGCAAACAACCGCCCATCGGACTGATACCAGCCTTCTTGTAGAGTGCCATCATCTCCTGCTGCTTCTTCATCGCATCCTCTTGACGAGGATACTTCTCATTCAAAGCATCCATCTCAGGCTTAATCACACGCATCTTAGCTGTTGAAAGATAGCTCTTATATGTCAATGGGAAGATCAAGAGCTTAACCAAAACTGTAAGGATCAAGATGATGATACCGAAGCTCGCAATATAGTTACGCAAGAAATCGAACACAGGGATCACGATCCAACGGTTAAACCAGCCGACCAACCAACCACCAAGTGGAATCAAACGCTCAATCAAAAGATCCTCACCATCAGGGCCCACAACATTCTTGAGCACTGCATACTTATTTGGGCCACAATAGATTGAAAAACGATATCCCTCGACCTGTGGATTATAGTTTACGCCCATGCGAGCCGAATACTCCTTCATATATCCCGATCCACTCTCCATAGTATTGAAGCTCATATCGGCATAGGCAAAGTTATCAGCAGCCACGAATGCCTGAGAGAAGAACTGCTGACGGAATGCTACCCACTCAACTTCGCTCTGAATCTGCTCCGACACCTCGCCTTCGCTCATACCCAAATCCTCGACATCATCCTCTTCTGGAAGACGATATGAGAGTGTGGTATACATATTTTCATTCTTAAACGAGCGCTCGTTCTGGTATGTACGGTTGCTCCACGCAAGGCCAATAGTCGACTGCGAAGCCATAATTGGTGAGAGGTTGACAAACTTTACGTTGAAGTCGATCATATAATCGCGAGAAGGATCCTTCTCATCATACAACACATACTCATACTCCACGTACGCGCCCTCGGCAACCTCCAATGCCATTGTCAGCGTCTGCTTGCCTTCGCCCTTGACAACACCCTTAGATGTAAAGACATACTCCGAAGTATTGACCTTCACATTTCTAAGATTGCGCTTAACATAGAACTCCATGTCAAACTTAGCGCTCTCAGGATCGAACAACACAACCTTTTCATTGCGCTCACCCTTAGGTGCATATTTCGTGTACTCGGCCAAAGTCACCTTCTGCATCATGGCACCATGAGTAGTGAACTCGACTGTCAAGTAGTCATTTTGCATCGTGAGTTGCTCCGTCTGGCGCGACTTTGCCACCGACAGAGTCTCACCGATCATGTCAATCTCGCGCTGCAAAGCCTGAGCCGCTGCATCCTCTGCCGAGATAGGCTCCGTTGCTACTTCATTTTGAGGCTGAGCCTCTGCTTCGGCCGCACTCTGCTCTGCCGCCAACTGCTCCTGAGCCTGTACCTGCTCAAGATACTTTTGATATTCTGCTTGCTGTCTTGAGGTGAAGACCATGTAGACGATAAAGATCGCCGACATGAGGACTACACCGATAATCGTTTTCTTATCCATCTTACGGTTTTAAAGATAGATGCCCGCGAGACAACGCCCGCGAAGCATCTATAATAGTTACTTACTTCTTAAAAATCACAACAGAGTCGTGCACTACTTCTGTTTCTTAGCGCTCTGATACTCCATTGCAGCCTTCACAAACGACACAAAGAGTGGCGCTGGCTTAGATGCTGTACTCTTATACTGAGGCAAGAACTGAGTACCCACATACCATGGGTGACCCTTCAACTCCACTACCTCAACAAGACCTGTCTCTGGATTTGTACCCACAGCCTCCATACCTGCTGCTTCAAATTGAGCCAGGAATGAGTTATTAAACTCATAGCTGTGGCTGTGACGCTCCTCGATAACCTCAGTAGCATAAGCCGCTGCAGAAACACTACCAGCCTTCAACTGACACGCATAAGCGCCCAAACGCTTAGTATCGCCCTTGAGGTTAACCTTCTTCTGATCCTCCATCAAGTCCACAACAGCATTCTTAGTCTGCTCCATCTCGCGAGAGTTAGCATCCTTGATGCCCAACACGTTGCGAGCAAACTCCACAACGGCACTCTGCATACCCAAGCAGATACCGAAGAATGGGATATTATTCTCACGAGCATAGCGCACTGCCTCAACCTTACCCTCGAAACCTCGGATACCAGAACCAGGAGCCACCAAGATACCAGATACATTACCCAACTTCTCGGCAACATTGTCAGCTGTCAGGTACTCGGCATTGACCATGTGTACCTTCACCTTTGCATTATTTGCCGCACCTGCATGGATAAATGACTCCGAGATAGACTTGTAGGCGTCAGGCAACTCGGTGTACTTCCCGACCAACGCTACCTCAACCTTATACTTTGGATTCTTGATCTTGTCAACGAAATCCTCCCATGCTGCCATATCTGGCTGAGACTCATCCTCGATACCCAACTTGCGGAGCAACACATCATCCAACTTCTGAGCGTGCATACGCAATGGCACCTCGTAGATTGTTGGAACGTCCAATGACTCAACAACTGCATCAGGAGTTACATTACAGAACAGAGCCACCTTGCGGCGCACATCCTCTGGTAACTCATGCTCCGAACGAAGCACCAATACATCAGGCTGCACACCCTCCGACTGCAACTCCTTAACAGAGTGCTGTGTAGGCTTGGTCTTCAACTCGCCCGAAGCTGCCATGTATGGGATCAATGTCAAATGAATCAAAACTGAATTCTGATAACCCAACTGGTTACGCAACTGACGCACCGCCTCGATAAAAGGCAATGACTCAATATCTCCTACCGTACCGCCGATCTCAGAAATGATAACATCATACTTCTTCGATGCGCCCAACAATTGGATACGGCGCTTGATCTCATCCGTAATATGAGGGATAACCTGCACTGTCTTACCCATAAACTCACCGCGAGCCTCCTTCTCAATCACCCACTTATAAATTTTACCTGTGGTTACAGTGTTATTCTGAGTAGTGGTGATGGATGTAAATCGCTCATAGTGACCCAAGTCCAAATCCGCCTCTGTACCGTCATCCGTAACATAGCACTCTCCATGCTCGTATGGGTTCAATTTACCAGGATCCACATTCAAATATGGATCAAACTTCTGTACCGTCACAGAATAACCACGTGCTTGAAGAAGGCGTGCAACAGATGCCGAAATAATACCCTTACCTAAAGACGATGCCACACCTCCAGTAACGAAGATGTACTTTGGCTTACTTAGTTTCATAATTATTACTATTTAAAAACTCTCTTTTCATTTTTCAACAGACCATACGACCAAATATCGTACACTCTTTACCCAACTGACTACATAGCCGTAGAATAAAACTACTCCTCAGAAGAGTGGCTATCGATGAGTTTCACCTTCTCGATCGTAAGTTTCAACTCCTCCTTAGCCTTTGCGATCTTCTCACGAATCTCGGCTACCATAGCATCGGCATTCTTCGACTTTGAGAAGAATCCGATATTATTCTCCAACAAAGCGATATCCTGCTCCATCTGGCGAACCTTGTTGTAAAGACGCTCACGCTCCGAACGCAGACGCTTATCTGCACCCTGCTTCATGCCCTGCAAGCGCTCCTTAAAACGGTTGATCGAACGATCTCGCTCCGAGCCGCGCAATGTGCCGAACATAGCATCGACAGCCTCTTTATACTGCTTCTGGATTGCATCCTTCTGCTTGATAGGTACATAACCGATCTCGCTCCAACGGCGCTGGAACGACTTAATCAGATCGTAACCACCACTTGCTATATCAGCCTGACGCATCTCCTCGATCAAAGCCTGCTTCTTCTTCAGGTTGCTATCCTGCTCGTTGTCGATGCCCGCAAAATGCTGTGACTTACGCTCAAAGAACTTATCGCATGCCGCACGAAAACGCTTCCATACCTGATCTGAATAACGGCGAGACACTGCTCCCACCTGCTTCCATTTAGCCTGCAGAGCGATCAACTCATCTGTCGCATGCTTCCAGTCTTCACTACTCTGCAACGCCTCGGCTGCCTCACAGATCTCATTCTTAAGCTGGAGATTGTGCTCCATCTCGCTCTTAATACCAGAATAGAAGACGCGCTTAGCCTCGAAGAAACGATCACACGCGGCACGGAAACGCTCGTAGATACGATTGTTATCCTTCTTTGGAGCAAACCCGATTGTACGCCACAACTTCTGAATCTCAATCAGACGCTCGCTGGCCTTATTCCACTCTTTGCGAGTAGTGTATGGTTGTTCAACCAAAGCCTCAGTCTTAGCGCACAACTCCGACTTAAGCTCTAAATTCTTCATCTGCTCCTGCTTCAGAGTCTCGAAATACTCCTGATGCTGCTTGTTGATACGGCTCGATGCGGCCTTAAAACGCTCCCAGATAGCCTCTTTATACTCATTAGCCACAGGGCCTGTCTCGCGCCACTCGTCATGCAACTTCTGCAACTTATGGAACGCCTCGACAATCGAAGGTTCGGTAATCAGCGCCTCAGCCTGCTCACAGAGCTGAATCTTCTGTTCGTAGTTACGCTTCAGATCCAGATCGCGCAACTCCTTGTTTATCTTAATGAAATTATAGAAATTCTCTACATGCAGGTTGTATGTCTCCCACAAATCCTTCACTTTATTCTGTGGTACCACACCCACCTCGCGCCAACGCTGTTGTAGGTCACGGAACTTG
>CAYTGT010000152.1:0-4786 GCA_964437405.1 uncultured Alistipes sp. | reverse complement strand
AAGCAACGAGGTGCTTGCCAAACTTGGTTATTCAAATTAATTTTCTACCTTTGCGGCAGATGAGCGTTGGGAGCGGTTGCAGGAGTACACATACATGGATATGGGGATGGCGATGGGTGATGGCGGCTCAGGCATGCCAAAGCCGATGGATCAAGCTCGCTTGGGCGAGATCCTGCACCATCTGCACGATAGATTGATCTATGTCTTTGACCCATTCACTCAGCGAGCATACTACATCGAACTGATCGAGGCCAAAGAGCCTCAGAAAGGCATGAAGTACCCTCGTTTGCAGTTTGCTCACGCTGCAACACCCGATCAGTATGATCCCGATGCAAGCGAGGATAGCGGCTCGATATTCGATGAGATCATGGGAGAGTTCAACGACTTTGACGGAGACGACAACTACGATGACGAATACTAAGCATCTGATAGTAATAGTTGGGCCTACGGGATCGGGGAAAACCGATCTCAGCATCGCTGTGGCCCAACACTACAGTTGCCCAATCATCTCTACCGACTCACGACAATTTTATCGTGGCATACCCATCGGTACAGCACAACCTACACAAGAGGAGTTGCAGGCCGCCGAACACCACTTCATTGCCGATAGAGAGTTGCAAGAAGACTTTAACTCAGGAGCTTACGAGGAGGAGGCGCTACAAAGATTGAGCGAATTATACGCTCAGCATGATGTTGTTGTCGCAGTTGGCGGCTCTGGCCTATACATCAAGGCTCTGTGCGAGGGAATGGATGACTTGCCAGAAGTTGACCCGAAATTGCGCGAATCGCTCAATGCGAGGTGTCGCGAGGAGGGAGTCGAGAGTTTGGCCGAAGAACTTAAACTCTTAGACCCTGATTTTTACGAAGTTGTTGACCGACAGAATCCTGCGCGAGTGGTCAGAGCATTGGAAGTATGCATCGCAACAGGTAAGCCCTACTCCTCACTCAGAAGTGGAGTTAAACGCCGTAGACCGTTCAATATCATCAAGATAGGCACCGAGATGGAACGTGAGGAGCTATACCGCAGGATAGATCTTAGAGTCGATCTGATGGTTCAAGCAGGACTTGAGGAGGAGGCACGTAAAGTATATCCACTCAAGCACTTAAACTCTTTGCAGACGGTGGGATATCGCGAATGGTTCGATCACTTTGAGGGGAAAATCAGCCGCGAGGAGGCTATCGAACTGATAAAACGTAACTCACGCCGATACGCCAAAAGACAGATGACTTGGTTCAGGCGTGACGAGCAAATTCAGTGGTTCAAACCATCGGAAAGAGAGAAGATTTTGGAATATATAGATTTAAAGATTTGTACTTTGAAATAATTTTGCTACTTTTGTGGCGTCCAACAAACCTAAAAGGGTTGGCGGTTGCTCGAATGGTGGAATAGGTAGACACGCCGGACTTAAAATCCTGTGGGCAGTAATGCCCGTACCGGTTCGATTCCGGTTTCGAGTACAAAAATTTTTTCACACCCCTCCCAGAGCCATCTGAGAGGGGTTTTATTTTTTACACGACCAAAAATTTACTGCATTTGCAATAATTTTGACACTAAATCAGCCACATTATAAAATTTCAACACACTATGAAAAGACTTTTAATCATCCTATTGTGCCTCGTGGCCGCGATGGATACCTACGCTCAGAAGATTAAGGTTGCCTGCATCGGCAACAGCATCACATACGGTGCAGGAATCGCCAACAACCAACAAAACAGCTATCCCGCACAGCTGCAAGCTCTGCTCGGCGATGGATACGATGTCCGCAACTTCGGAGTATCGGCAACAACGGTTTTGAACAATGGCAAAGATCCATACACCAAAACAAAGCAATATCGCGAATCTTTGGAGTTCAATCCCGACATTGTATTGATCAAGATGGGCACAAATGCCGCAGCCAACCGCAATGTTGATCAGCGACACCTCTTTGCGCAAGAATACCGCAAATTGGTAGATACATATCGAAATCTGCCATCAAAACCACAGGTGATACTCCTGACACCCGTTCGCAGCTTCTTCGAGCACGACCACCCCGACCATATTATCCAGAGAGAGATGATCCCCGTAATACATAAAACGGCATACGACTTGGGGTTGGATATTATCAATCTGCACAATCTCTTCGGCGACAAGTGGGAGCAGTCGTTAATGCCCGACAAGTTGCATCCATCGGCTATCGGCGCAGGTCGAATTGCGCAGAAACTCCACCGTCATTTGACTCTGAAGAGCAAAACTGAAAAAGATGTTGTATCGAATTTTGCGTTGAAGCCCGTTCGAGAGTTTAATTTTCACGGCTACAAAGGCTATGAGTACAACAACAATGGCGTGAAGTATTACATCGTGGAGCCTTTCCGCGCGGCGGAGGGTAATCCATGGATCTGGCGTGCACGATTTTGGGAGCATGAGCCGCAGGTCGATATCGAGTTGTTGGAGAACGGCTTTCACCTCACATATTGCGAGGTGGGTGATCTGTTCGGTAACGCTGAGGCCATCAAGCGCTGGGACGATTTCTACAAATTGGCTCGCAAGGCGGGTCTGAGCAAAAAAGCGGTGTTGGAGGGTATGAGTCGCGGTGGACTGATCGTCTATAATTGGGCGGCGAGAAATACCGACAAGGTGGCGTGTATCTATGCCGATGCGCCTGTGATGGATATTATGAGTTGGCCTGTGGGTTACGGCACGAAGGATAACAACGGAAGAAACATTGATGCGATGATGAAGGCCTACGGATTCCAGAGCAACGAGGAGGCGGCCGCGTGGAAAGCCAATCCGATCGACCATGCTAAAAAGATGGCTCGCTCGAAGATTGCAATGTTGCACGTGGTGGGCGATGCCGACACGGGAGTTCCTGTGGCTGACAACACAGCCGTTTTTGAGGAGCGATTGGCAAGATATGGGTACAAGCTCAATGTGATCCACAAGCCCGGTGTGGGTCATCACCCACACTCGCTCAACAATCCTGAGCCGATTGTTAAGTTTATCTTAGAGGCAACCAACCGCTAAATGGCATAAGCTGCCGCACCTAAATAAAGAAAAAAAGCGGAAGCAATAAAACGCCTGCAAAATTCTGATTTACACCTAAATCCCAATGGTTTCGTTCGGAACTTTTGGGATTTTTGTTTAAATTTATTGCTCGTAATTTAGACGCTGATTAAATCTTTTTCTCTGTTTTTGCGTCTTATATTTGAAAACGCGTTTTCAGACAAGAAACAGACAAACTTAGAATTTATGAAATTTAGTAACGACACTCAAAAAGAGTATATCGAAGAGTTGGAGGCCTTGATTACGACTGAGATTCTGGCTCTGCACCGCTACGCTTGTTATCTGTTAGGGAGCAAGGATGCGGCCGAAGATGTGATACAGGAGTTGTATTTGAAATTGCGGTCGCAACCTGCTGGCAAGATCGCAAACTTGAAACACTATCTGTTTCGCGCCTTGACAAATGCCTGCACGCAACGACTGAGGAATAAGCGCAAAATCAATTTTGTGGATATCACTCAGTTAAGCGACTTGAGTAGCAATGATTTGGAGGCGGCGAGCTTTGAGCAAGAGCAAGTGCTGATCGAGCGACTGCTCGCCACGATACCTGAAGAGCAGAGCGAGGTGATACGCCTGCATCTGCACGCAGGGTGTCAATTCCAAGAGGTGGCCGACATCATGCAGATACCGCTACCGACTGCTAAATCGCGATACCGTTACGGCATAGAGCATTTGCGAGAGGCAATGCGGCGTGAAGGGCTGCTCTAAGCGAAAAACGATTGAGGGACAACACACCTTAAAAATTAAAGAGAAAAAAATTATGAGAACAGAGAATCAAAATAACAACATGCAGGAGCTTGACCAGAGAGTCGAGCAGTTGCTCACGCCACGATTTGCACCATCGGCTGAGGGTTTTAAGTTGCAGAAGCCACAACAGCGTAAGCGCCACTCATGGTTGCTCAATGCCGCGAGAATAGGAGGTTTGGCGGCAGTATTGGTTATAGGAATCTTTGCCATGATTGGTCCGACAAACGAGGCGCACGCAAAGAGTGCGGAGGAGATTGTATTTGAAGCATTGGAAAAGTTACAAAACTTAGACTCATTCAGAGCAGAATTTAAGGCTAAGGTTGTAGCAAGAGAGAGCAAGGATAAGACTGACATTTACGATCTCACCCTTAATGGAGAGGAGGTGACAGGCGTTTTTATGGTACTAAAGAATAACGACAAAATGTCATTCCGCATAGAGTGGGGTAATGGCGTGGTACAACTCTTTGATTCGTTTGAAATGCGTTATAAAATGTGGAAAAATGGAAAGTTAGTATACGATGAGCCACGCACATCTATTAATGCTAAATTCATGCAACTTCTTTCGTTGGAAAGCGTAAAGCAAGAGTTTGAATCTGATTCAGAGATTCAAATTAAGGAGCAGGGCAATATAATCACATTAAGCCATATGGCTGACGAATCAGTAGAGATCGCTGGTATATTTTCACCTGATGAAGGAAAATTACAAGAAGCTGGAATAAGAATTAAAGATGAATCTGGCAAATGGGTCAAGATGCTTTCTGTAAAAATAGATTACTCCACACCTATTTCTAAAGACGTGATCACAGCCGCTCCTACAAAATAAAGCATGAGATAATTTGAAAAGTTAGTGTAAAAAAGAGTCCGCTTCATCGGCGGACTCTAATTATTTGATATGTAAGAAAACTTACTTTGCAATCTGCTTGATAGACTCCAAATTCTTTGGATTAGTAGCCTTCTTACCCTCTGGAGTATAGACATATTCGATACGATCGGCAAAATACT
>CAYTGT010000151.1:0-4811 GCA_964437405.1 uncultured Alistipes sp. | reverse complement strand
GAAGAAGGATCGCGTTGACGATGCTTTGGCTGCTACACGTGCTGCTGTTGAGGAGGGTATCGTACCAGGTGGTGGTGTTGCATACATCCGCGCCGTAGCTGCACTCGAGAACCTCAAGGGCGAGAACGAGGATCAGACTACAGGTATCCAGATCGTTAAGCGTGCTATCGAGGAGCCATTGCGCCAGATCGTAGCTAACGCAGGTGGCGAGGGTTCTGTTGTAGTGAACAAGATCAAGGAGGGCGAGGGTAACATGGGTTACAACGCTCGTGATGACAAGTATGTAGATATGATGGAGGCTGGTATCATCGACCCAACCAAGGTATCACGCGTAGCTTTGGAGAACGCAGCATCTATCGCTTCTATGTTCCTCACAACAGAGTGCGTATTGGCCGAGAAGAAGGTTGACGCACCTGCTATGCCTCAGATGCCACAGGGCGGTATGGGCGGCATGATGTAATAAAGATCACTGCAAGACTAAAAGTTAACGCATCGAGGTGGGATAAAACCTTGTGCTTAACGTATAAAACCGAAGAAAACGTGTTACTCATTTGGCGAGTAACACGTTTTTTTGTATTTTTACTCAGAAACTTGACCGAAAAAATTTAAACCTTCGTAAATATGAGATCTTTATTAAACCTCTTTTTCGCAGCATTGGCATTTGTAGCGCTTCTTGCGCCCGCACAGAGCCATGCAAAGAAATCCAAAATCAAGGCCCTGATCGTATCGGGACAGAACAACCATAATTGGCCTGTAAGCCACAAGGCAATAGAGATGATTTTGGAAAATTCGGAACTCTTCGAGTGTGACATCGAACTCACAGCGCCTGCACGTGGCGACATGTCATCGTTCAAGCCTAACTTCGCGGCATACGATGTTGTGGTGCTCGACTACAATGGCGACCGTTGGCCAAAGGCTACCGATGAGGCGTTCCTTAAGTACGTTCAGTCGGGTGGCGGAGTTGTGGTTTACCACGCAGCAGACAATGCCTTTGCACAATGGGAGGAGTTCCAGCGTATCATTGCACTCGGTGGTTGGGAAGGTCGTAACGAGAAGTGGGGACCATACTACTACTTGGTTGATGGCAAACCTGTTTTGGATAACTCTCCTGGCCCTGGTGGCTCACACGGATGGCAGAGAGAGTATCCTATGCATTGTCGCAACTCAAAGCACCCTATCACAAAGGGATTGCCCAATGATTGGATGCATGCACAGGACGAGATGTACGATAAGATGCGCGGCCCTGCCAATATCAAAGATTTGCTCTATTCTGGTACAACAGACCCCAAGAAGGGCGGATCAGGTCGCGAGGAGCCTTTGGTATTTACGGTTGATTATGGCAAGGCTCGAATCTTCCACATTATGTTGGGTCATGCGGGCCCTACTTTGGAGAACAACCCTGCAATGCAGTGCGTAGGTTTCCAGACCTTGCTTCTGCGTGGTTCAGAGTGGGCGGCAACAGGCAAGGTTAAGCAAGCTGTGCCAAAAGATTTTCCAACACCTGACAAGACATCGCTCCGCAAAGACTACAAAGCGCCAAAGCATTAAATGCTCAAATACAACGAAGTTGCATAAAAAGCAGAGCCTAAAGGCCTCGTTTTAGATCATCTTCAAAACTCTTCTCAGCCTCCTTGACCTGATCGGTTATGGAGGCTGTTTCGTTCTTAAAATCACGAATACCACGCCCCAAACCTCGCATCAGTTCGGGTAGTTTCTTACCGCCGAACAACAGAAGCAAAACAAATACGATCAGCAACATTTCACTTGCGCCAATACCTCCTACGAACAATAGTATTTTCATAATAAGCGATATTTAAATCCTTCTACCCAGAAAATGCAGAAGAATATTTATAGCAAATATACATACCTATCAAATACTATTTTCTTCTATTGACACTTAATGGCCAGACATACCTCTATTTCAAACAAGAAAAGAGCATTTAAAGACTACTTCCGCGACATAACGGAGAATTTATCTATTGCCGCCACATAGCTCAAACAGAGAGGCTGCCAACACTCTATGTTGACAGCCTCTTACTCAAAATATAATTTTCAGACCTAAAACTTTTCTGTCCTAAGACCTACTTTAAAGCCAAATATCTCATTGCAGCCTCGATGAAGTAGTAGTCGCCATAAGAGAGCGGAACATCCACCTCGGAATTTGCCATATAGTGGCCTACACCATGCTTGAGCAGGAAGTTTCCATTCTCGCCCAACTCTGCAAAGTAGGCCTCAGAACAGAGTGATGAGAGCTGACGCTCAGCAACAGCCAAATAATCTGTATTCTGAGTGATGGTATATAACTCGATAAGCGCCGAAGCCATGATTGCACCTGCCGAAGAGTCCTTCGACTGCTCCTCTGCATCATAATCCCAATTAGGGATCGAATCCTCTGGCAGACGTGGGATCAGATAATCAGCAATTTTAACTGCCTGATCCAGATACTTCTTATCACCTGTCACGCGATACATCATCGTAAAGCCATACAAACCCCACGACTGGCCACGCGACCAAGCCGACTCATTGTGACGACCTTGAGCGGTACGCTTCTCAACGACATCACCCGTCAGCTCATTATATGCAACAACATGGTATGAGCTATTGTCAGCTCTAAAGTGGTTCTTGATAGTAGTGTCGGCATGCTTGCGCGCAATATCGCTATAACCTGCCCACTCCAACATCTCAAGGTTCATCATATTGTCGATAATCACCATGAAGTCCAATTCTGGATTCTCCTTACGACCTGTATTCCATGAACGAATACAACCAACCTCCTCATCAAAACGTGTAGCAAGAGAAGCCGAAGCCTTCATGATGATATCCTTATAATACTCATCTTCCGTCAGACGATAAGCATTACCATAAGAACAGAATACCATGAAACCGAGATCGTGAGTACCACGATAATCTTTCAATGGCTCCAACCAGCGAGTAAACTTCTCGGCATAAGTCTTCAACTCATTATCGCCCGTATAGTCATAGAGCAACCACAACGATCCAGGGAAGAAACCGCTTACCCAACCATGAACATTGGTAAACTTCACCTCACCCTTCTCATAGGTACGAGGGAATTTATTAGTAAAGCCCGACATGCGCACAGCCTGCTGCTTATTCTGCTCGACAGCCACTTTCAGCGCCTTTTTTAGATCACTTTTTAGTCCCTGTTGCTCGCCACATGCACCCAACATCAGGCCACCAACAACAAGAATCAATAGTAGTAGTTTTTTCATCGTATGTAAGTTTTAAGATTAGTATTATTTACCGCCTGCTCCAAGCAGCAGTCGAGCCTGCTCCAACGCTGCATCCGAAATCACACTACCCGACAACATCTTAGCAATCTCCATTTGACGTTGCTCGGCATCAAGACGTGCGATATTGGTTACACTCTGCTCCTTGTAAACCACAAAATGGCTATCACCCTTAGATGCAACCTGTGGCAAATGAGTAATCGAGACCACCTGCATATTCTCCGAGAGCGACTCGATAATCTCACCCATAGCCTCTGCTATACGACCAGAAACGCCTGTATCAATCTCATCAAAGATAATTGTAGGCAACTGAGACTTAGATGCTAAAAGGGCCTTCAATGCCAACATAACGCGCGAAACCTCTCCACCCGATGCAATCTTCTCAACCGCTTGAAGCGGCATCTTCTCATTAGCCGAGAACAGGAATTTGATCTTATCACAACCCGTAGTCAATAGCTCCTCGCCCAACTCAACCACTACTTCAAATCTCACTTGTGGCATACCCAAGTGCGACAAAGTCTTGGCAACATGTTTTGATATCACAACAGCGGCTTTCTGACGCAACACGTGTATCTCCTCAGCCTTTGAGCGAGCTTCACCACGCAACAACTCTATCTTCTGTCGCCACTCCTGCAATTTCTCGTCACTATGGGTAATGGTGCTCAACTGCACAGCATACTCCTCACCGCGAGCAATCAACTCCTCAAGGCTCTGCACGCGATGTTTCTGACACATCGAATAGATCAGATTAACTCTGTCTGTGAGTTTTTGCAATCGCTCAGGGTCGGCCTCAATACGCTCACCCTCATCGGTCGCAGTACGGCCCAAATCCTTCAACTCCTCTACTACAGAGTGAATACGTGCTGCCATCTCCGCACCCAAAGGATACTGTTCGCTCAATCGCGCAAGCGTACTCTGCACCTGCCCCAACTGCTCCAACACACCCACCTGCTCAGCATCGAGTGT
This sequence comes from uncultured Alistipes sp., assembly GCA_964437405.1. GTDB lineage: Bacteria > Bacteroidota > Bacteroidia > Bacteroidales > Rikenellaceae > Alistipes. Next base: position 597 of record CAYTGT010000151.1, on the reverse strand, counting down.
ATTTCTAAGCGAAACGAGCGCCTCGCCAATCTGATCGGCATTCTCTAATACCTTGAGCTCCTCCTCGCACTCCTTCAACTCCCCAGCCTTCAATGCTGCGGCATCAAACTCGGCTACTTGAAAACGGAGCCACTCCTCGTCCTTACGCAGAGCTTCGGCCTCGCTACTTAGGCGCACCATCTCGCGCTCGGCCGCTTTCAACTCTTTGAAAACAGCACAATATTGCGACAACTTATCACCAGAGCCAGCCACCGTGTCTACTGTAGATAGGCGGAACTGTTCGTCAGCGAGTTGTAAATTTCGATGTTGTGAATGGATATCAATCAATCTATAACCCAACTCCTTCAACAGAGAGAGCTGCACGGGCATATCATTGACAAATGAACGGCTCTTACCCGAAGGCAAAATCATGCGGCGAATGATACATTGCGCCTCATAGTCCAACTCGTTCTCCTCGAAGAATGACTCCAAGCCATAGCCCTCGATACAAAACTCGCCCTCTATGATACAACTGCGCTCCTGATCGCGTATGCTTCCACTCTCATTCTTATTACCCAACAAGAGTCCTAAAGCACCCAACAAGATGGATTTACCAGC
>CAYTGT010000150.1:0-4824 GCA_964437405.1 uncultured Alistipes sp. | reverse complement strand
AGTGGCAAAGCGGATAGCACGCATCATGCGCAATGGATCGTCAGAGAATGTTATATCGGGGTCACAGGGGGTGCGGATGATGCAATCCTCCAAGTCGTACATACCATCGAATGGGTCAACCAACTCGCCGAAACGATCGCCATTGAGCGACCATGCCATAGCGTTGATGGTGAAGTCGCGGCGGCGCTGGTCATCCTCTAAAGTGCCAGGTGCGACCTGCGGTTTGCGCGAATCTTCGGTATAGGACTCCTTGCGGGCGCCAACAAACTCAACCTCAGCGCCATAAGCGCGTACCATAGCCGTGCCGAAAGTCTTGAAAACAGAAACCTTGCCCTTGACCTCGCGACCCAAAACTTCGGCAACCTCGATTCCGCTACCGACAACCACCACGTCAATATCGGTCGAAGGGCGGCGCAGGTAGTAGTCGCGCACATATCCGCCCACGACATAAGCCTCTACGCCCATGCGGTCGACAATGCGCGAGATTTTGCGGAAAACAGGGTTGGAAAGCGGTGCAAACTCCTCTTTCATGGCGACTATTTTAACGTGTAACTGATAGACAATCGAGATAACTCTGTACGGTCTGATCCAGTCCGAGATAGAGTGCATCGGCGATCAGAGCATGGCCGATTGATACCTCGTCACACCACGGAATCTGCTCGGCAAAGTATGCCAAATTCTCCAAACTCAGATCGTGGCCTGCGTTGAGTCCGAGCCCCACGCGGCGTGCCGCCTCAGCAGCCTTGACGTATGACGCGATGGCTTTATCTCGGTCTGTAGCATAGCCTGCGGCATAAGCCTCGGTGTAGAGCTCAACTCGCTGTGCACCACAATCTTTGGCGGCCTCGACCATCTCCTCTACGGGGTCAACGAAGATCGAAGTGCGGATGCCCGCATCGTTGAAGCGCGAGCACACATCCAATAGGAAATCGTGGTGTTTGATGGTGTCCCAACCCGCATTAGAGGTGATGGCATCTTCGGCATCAGGAACAAGTGTCACCTGAGCTGGTTTGACCTCCAAAACCAAGTCGATAAAACTTGGAATAGGGTTACCCTCGATATTGAGTTCGGTAGAAATAACTCGTTTAAGATCACGTACATCATCATAGCGTATGTGTCGTGCATCGGGGCGTGGATGGACGGTGATTCCTTCGGCTCCGAAGCGCTCGATGTCGAGCGAAGTTTTAACTACGTTTGGTACATTTCCGCCGCGTGAATTTCTCAATACGGCAATCTTATTTACATTTACACTCAGTTTTGTCATAAAAAAGTTATCTTTGCGGTATAAATTGCTGCAATGGCGAGCAATATATGTGTCAAAGTTACACAAAATTGCTTACATTGCATAGCTATTGCGATGTAAAGATACTTATTTTTTTTCGAGCCAAGATGAAAATTATACTTTTTTCTCGTCCACAGGTGGATCATCGCAAAGATGATCTTGAGCGTCTGTTTTCGCTCATCGAGAGATATGGCTTTGACTATTCGATCAACGAGGAGTTTGCGAAGGTGGTTGAGCAACGTCTTCAGGTGGATGTTTCGCCAGCGAAGATATATGGTCAACGCATTGAGAGCCAGCAGACTGAGTCGTTGTTGCTCTGCTTGGGCGGTGATGGTACGCTGTTGGAGGGTATACATCGCCTTGCCGATAAGCAGATCCCTGTGGCGGCGATCAATTTCGGCCATTTGGGGTTCCTTACTTCGGCAACTCGTGATGGTGTCGAGGAACTTTTTGAGCATATCGCTGAGCACAACCTCAGTTTACAGCCACGTACCATGTTGGAGGTGACGGGTGTTGAGCCTGAGCGTGCGGTGATGGCTCTGAATGAGGTGGCGGCACAGCGTTTGGAGGCAACGATGATTAAGGTCGAAACGAGGGTCGATTCGCAGTTGGTGGCCCAGTATAATGGCGATGGCGTAATTGTATCTACGCCAACAGGTTCGACAGCCTATTCGCTGAGTGCTGGTGGCCCTGTTGTGGCTCCAGAGTGTGGTTGTTTTTTGATTACACCGTTGGCTCCGCATAATTTCGGTATGCGTCCTGTGATCATCCCCGATAGCGCCGAAGTGTCACTTACGATTAGCGCCCGTCACGGACGTGCCATGCTCTCGATAGATAATCATACCTACACCATCGACAACGGTGCAAAAATTGAGATTCGCCGAGCAAAAGAGCATATTTTATTGGCACTTCCGCACAATATATCATTTTATGAGGCGTTACATAGTAAGATGATGTGGGATGTCGATATCCGCAACTGATCGCAAGTGATGAGTGTGGATAAAGATCGTTTTTCGTGGTAAGATATTCTGTTGTGAAAGTTTGTTTTACCGCGAAAAAGGTGCTAATGAATGAGTTTTGGAGATAAAATCGCGATTTTTCTTTAAAATCCGAGTAAAATTACCTACATTTGCAAGTTATATGAGCCAAAGAAAAGAGATACCACAGCATATTGCCATCATTATGGATGGTAACGGCCGTTGGGCCAAGAGTCAGGGTAAGAGCCGTAGCGAGGGTCACTTCGCAGGAATGAATGCCCTGCATGAGTGTGTTCAGAATGCAGCAGTCAGAGGCGTTAAGTATCTGACTGTCTATGCTTTTTCTACCGAGAATTGGGGTCGTCCTCAGCAGGAGGTTGATGCCTTGATGGAGTTGGTATGTACGGGCGTAGAGATGGAGACCGAGGAGCTTGCAAAGCAGGGTATTCGCGTTCTGATCATCGGCGAGCGCAGCCGTTTTTCGGATAAGGTGAAGGCGGCACTCCACCGCATCGAGTCTCAGACCGCGGCGGGTGAGGTGATGACTCTCATTTTGGCGTTGAACTACTCTTCGCGCAGCGAGTTGACAGTTGCTGTACGTTCTTTGGCCGAGAGGGTTGCCTCTGGCCAGATCAAGGCTGAGGATATTGACGAGCAGATGATCTCTGATTCGCTCTATACAGCTCAGATCCCTGATCCCGATCTGATTATCCGTACAAGCGGAGAGTGTCGTTTGAGCAACTTTTTGATGTGGCAGGCTTCATATTCGGAGTTCTATTTCACCGATGTGCTGTGGCCTGATTTTAACAAAGAGGAGTTGGATAAGGCTTTGGATGCATACGCAGGTCGTGATCGCCGCTATGGATTAGTGAAGTAAGAAATTTGTTATATATAAATGAGATACGTTAGTAAAATAGTTGTCGCTATGGCTGCCATGCTGATCTTTTCGGCGTGGGGAGTCTATGCGCAGGAGACCGATACGCTAAAGACTAAAAAGGAGGTTAGCAAGGATGGCAAGAAAAACTTGAAAGAGGGTGAGGAGGAGTTTTATTTTGATGAGAACGCTCCGATCCTCGCGGCCGATGCTACTCCTAAGAAATATATTATCCGCAAGGTTAATATTCACGGCGTGAAGCATTTGAATAAGGAGACGTTGCGTACTACTTCGGGTTTGATTGAGGGCGAGGAGATCTTTTTGCCAAGTAGCTTTATCTCAAACTCGATCTCGCGCCTTTGGGCACAGCGTTACTTCTCGGATGTGAAGATTGGCGCTACGATTGATGGCGATAGCGTGGATATGGAGATCTTCCTCAAGGAGCGCCCACGTGTCTTTCGTTGGGATTTTGCGGGCGAGGGTGTGACCAACAGCAAAAAGAAGGATCTGCTTGAGCAGTTGAAACTTAAGCAGGGCTCGGAGCTCTCAGATTATATCATCGATAAGAACGAGAAGTTGATTCGCAAACACTTCGTGGATAAGGGTTTCCGTAATACCGAGGTTAAGGCACGTATCACCAACGATACGATGATCAAAAATGCGGTTAACGTAACCTTCATGGTCGACCGCAAAAGCAAGGTGAGAGTGGGGGATATCACATTCGAGGGTAATGAGCAGTTCGATGATAAGCGTCTGCGCAAGACCTTCAAAAAGACTCATAAAAAGTCAATCAACTTCTTCCGTAACACCAAACTCAAGGAGAAGGATTATGCTGAGGATAAGGAGCTTTTGCTCGACTTCTATAATTCACGCGGTTATCGTAACGCCACAATCGTCAGTGACTCGATCTATGATATCAGCGAGGATCGCATCGGTATCCATCTGAAGGTCGAGGAGGGTGAGAAGTTCTACATCCGCAATGTCGATTGGATCGGTAACTCGGTCTATCCTACTGAAGATTTGCAGCGCCTTTTCGGTGTGAAGAAGGGCGATACCTATGACCGTAAATCTATGCACAAGCGTCTTGGTATTGGCCGTGAGATGAATCCTGAGGAGCAGTCTGTATCGAGCCTCTACCAAAACAACGGATACTTGATGTCGCAGATCGAGGCTTCGGAGATTGTTGTTGGTAAGGATTCTATCGACATGGAGATCAAGGTATTCGAGGGTAAACCATTTACCATTAACGATGTTGGTATTTCGGGTAATACACGCGTAAACGATGAGGTTATCCGCCGTGAGTTGGCTGTATATCCGGGTCAGTTGTATTCGCGCGAGCTTCTGATGTACTCTATGCGTCAGATCACAGGTATGGGTCACTTTAACCCTGAAAATCTGCAACCAGATATCAAGCCTGTGTCAAGCGATTTGGTTGATATTAGCTTCCCATTGGAGGAGCAGGCCAGCGACCAGTTTAATATCGCTGGAGGTTGGGGTTCAGGTTCGTTCGTAGGTTCGGTGGGTATTACGCTTAACAACCTCTCGACCCGTAACCTCTTCAAGAAAGGTACATGGAGTCCATATCCGATGGGTCAGAACCAGAAACTTAGTATTTCGGCTCAGACCAACGGTACATATTATAAGGCTATCTCGGTTAGCTTCACCGACCCATGGGTGGGTGGTCGCAAGCC
>CAYTGT010000149.1:0-4834 GCA_964437405.1 uncultured Alistipes sp. | reverse complement strand
CTGAACAGCCTCCTGTGCTGAGTGTGCAGGACGGCTCAAATCTAAACCGTAATACTCACCCATAGTGCGGATATCCTTCAACGCCTTGATCTGCTCCGAGATCTCCTCACGCAAACGGATGCGAGCATCGGTCATAGGGCCTACCATGTTCTTGAAATCCTCCATCTTAGCCTCGATCAAACGATCAGTACCATAGAGCGCCAAACGGCGGTAGTCACCGATGATACGACCACGAGCATAGTTATCAGGCAGACCTGTCAAGAATCCCAATGAACGGAATGTACGAATCTCCTCAGTATAAACATCAAACACACCATCGTTGTGAGTCTTGCGGTAGTGAGTAAAGATATCCTTTACCTTCTCGTCTACATCTACGCCATTCTCCTTACAAGCGCGTGATACTACGTTGATACCTCCGAAAGGCTTGATCGAACGCTTCAACAACTCATCGGTCTGCAAACCTACGATAAGCTCCTGATCCTTGTCGATGTAACCAGCCTTGTGAGATGTGATTGTAGAAACAGTCTTGTTGTCCAAAGCACGCACACCGTTGTTAGCACGCTCCTCCTCGATAGCCTTCAAGCAGAGATCCCAAACATGCTTGGTACGCTCTGTAGGGCCAACAAGGAATGATGCATCGCCAGTGTATGGAGTGATGTTAGTCTGCACGAAGCTCGTAACATTGATCTCCTTGCTCCACAAACCATCGATAAAATTCTTGTACATTTCCATAGTTTATCCTTATTTAATTAAATACTTCCTATTTTCGGCCACAAATATAGCTCATTTAGAACGAATATCCACACCAAATAGTATAAAAGTATGTTATGCTATTATTAAGTTTTATGATATTGATACGTTACGATAGAGCAAAATTTACACTTTTCGTCTATAAACATTTGTCTCTCGAGACTCGAAACCTACACTCTGATAGAGTCGATTAGCCTCCACACGCGAAGGGCGCGAAGTGAGCATCACCGTACATGGCGATAGCTTCCGCGCTTGCTCCAACGCATGCTCCACAAGGTGGCGTCCCAAGCCTAAACCTCGCTTCGAGGAGTCCACCACCACATCTTCGATCCACGCCTTACATCCCGTAGGAGCATAGTAATGACAGAGACTCAACATACCCGCAGGCTCGCCATCAACCTTCAAAATAAAGAGAGTGGAATTTCCCGAATCAATTAATCGCTGAAGCCACGCCGCATCCACCTCATGAGCAGATGTCGAGAGTTGGCCAAGCATCAAATTTACAAACTCCATCAACCACGTTTCAACCTTTGTCGGAATGATAATCTCAATCTGCGCCATCGCCTACAACTTTATCGGTTGGAACCCACGACCATACACGCCCATAACCGAGCCTACGGTCATAAACGCATTAGGGTCTATCTGCTTGACAATCTTCATAATGGCAGGTGTCTCGCGATTATTGCACACCACCATAATCATCTTGGTCTGATTGTGAGTATAACCGCCCTCGGCCTCAAGCAACGTAACACCACGCCCCAACTCTTGATTCAGCACTTGAGTAATCTCGCGAAAAGCTGGCGAAATGATAAAGACTTGACTCGACTGTTTGTTTCCCGCAAGAATCATATCCACTGTATAGCCGAAAACAAGCGTCATGATGTAACCATAGATGGCAGCATCAATGGTAAATCCGACAGTCAGCGAAGAGGCAATAATGAGCAGATCGAGGATGAAAATTATACGTCCATAACTGATCGAGCGGAATTTATTGATGATCATCGCCATGATATCGGTTCCACCCGCCGAGCCGCCCTGCATGAGCGTCAGCGCAGTACCAAAACCCGTAATCACACCTCCCACGATCATCGACAGCAGACGATCAATATGCAGAAAATCATCGGCAGGAAGAATCCCTTGCCAAACATTCATCGACAAGGACAAAACCACAATACAATATATGGTCTTGATGCCAAAATTCCACCCCAAAATAAAACCTGCAGCGATGAGCAACACCACATTGATAAAGAGCACTATAGTACCGATTTTCAGATCTATACCCGCATAATTATCAAGCGCCGTGCTAATCACGATCGCCAATCCTGAAGCGGCACCGCTCGTACTTTTGGCTGGCAATACACAACCGATCCATCCAAACGAATAGATACACATACCGATGGTCATCAAACAATACTCGCGGAGCGTGGTAAACAGACTCGGAGCTTTTGTCTTAATCAAAGTCGACATATTAAAGTTTCTATTTTTTGCAATTTATTTCAGGTCCAATGATGTTTTTACTAAAACACACTATTTCAAAATGTGAAATTAACACAAATTCCGCAAATTCTATCCTTTTTATCCATTTTTTCGTCCGAGAAGCCAATTTTTCTACCAGACAATCTACCTCGTTTTAGCTCTCGGTCGCAACTTTTTATCAACCCACCACGCATTTTTAAACAAATCGTCTAATTATAACACCAAACGACACTTCGTATTGGTCTTTTTTAGCATACATTTGCAACTCAAACTTCGTTTAAACTAAAGACAAGCGGAGTTTAGCGAGTTCTAAATTGGTCGATATGTAATATTTTTGCGTATGAAACCGAGAAACTTGAAAACTTTTTTTGTTTCTTAGTTTTCTTTATCTATTTTTGCACGAACAATAAGATATAAAAAGGATGACGCAAAAAGAGAAAATCATTGAACACGTATCGAGTATGATCATATCGCTCGGCGTAAAATCAGTACGCATGGACGATGTGGCCTCGGAGATGGGAGTCTCGAAGAGAACTCTCTATGAGATGTTTGGTGATAAGGAGGAGTTGTTATTTCAGAGTCTCGTTTACATCATGGATGAGCGACAGAGAAAACTCTCGGAAAAGACTAAGGGTTGTCAGAACATGATGGAGATGATGCTGGTTAGCGTGCGCGAGTTATGCGTTGGTGGACATAACAGCGATTTTGAACATCGCTTGACAACAAACTTGAGCAAGTTCTACCCCAACGTTTTGGAGAAAATTCAGCGCCATCACACCGAAATGGGATATCGCGGATTGAAGTATGCTCTCGACAGATGTCGTGCCGAAGGGTTGCTTGATCCACATGTGAAGGTTGATATCATGTCGAAGCTCTTCTTCTCTACATTGAGCATTTATATGAGTCAAACACATGGTTCGATATTGCCAGAGGGGATCTCTCGCGAGGAAGCTGTAAAGATTATCACGATCAACTTCCTGAGAGGTATTTCATCAATCAAGGGTCTGGAGGTCATTGACAAGACCTTACTCAGTACAAAAACCTTTGACTCGACAGATGAGAGCAGCAAGTTAAAGAATAGCGAGCTAAATTAACTACAAGGAATACTAAACAACACGGGAAATAATAATTTATTGAAGAATTTATGAAACTAAAGAATCTCTTTTATGCGTTGATAGCAATCGTGTTTGCTACAACGGTGTCAGCCCAGACACAGGAGACAGTGAAAATTCCGACTGATGGACCGTTGGTCATCACGTTGGAGGAGGCTTTGCAGATCGCACTTAGCGAAAACCCTACAGTGAAGATCGCAGACAAGACTATCGAGACTAAGAAGTATGCCAAGCGAGGCACTTACGCCGCTTTGTGGCCTGAGATCTCAGCTTCGGCTACATATCAGCGTTACATCGAGAAACCATCATTCCACATCATGGGTCAGACCTTGAAGATGGGTACAACTAACAACATTAACGGTGGTTTCTCAGCAGCTTTGCCTGTAATCAATGCTCAGCTTTGGAAGTCGCTCAAGCTATCGGCAATGGATGTTGAGTTGGCCGTTGAGCAGGCACGTTCATCACGTATCGAGATGAAGGAGCAGATCTCTAAGGCTTTCTACCAGATTCTTTTGGCTAAGGATTCACACAAAGTATACAAGCGCGTATATGACAACGCTGTGGAGAACCACAAAATCGTTGAGAAGAAGTATAAAGTAGGTGCTGTTTCTGAGTACGACTTCATCCGTTCACAGGTGACAGTATCTAACGCCGAGCCAAACCTTTTCCAGGCCGAGAACTCAATCGTAGTTGCTCTTTGGCAGTTGAAGGCTCTTTTGGGAGTTGATATGGATATCGACCTGGATGTTAAGGGCTCATTGGCCGATTTCGAGCCACTTCTCACATCTCAGATCGAGACAGGTGACTTGAGCAACAACAGCACACTCAAGCAGTTGGATATTCAGGAGGATATGCTCCTTCAGACTTTGAAGCTCAAGCGTGCGGCTAATCTGCCAACATTCTCAGCATCGATCAATTATATGTGGAATGCAATGGATGAGACAATGGCTATGGCTCACTATCGTTGGATGTCATCTTCGACAGCGTTGTTCAGCCTCAATATTCCGATCTTCTCAGGTGGTAAGCGCCGCTCGGAGATCAATCAGGCTAAGATCAACATTGAGTCTATCCAGCTCCAGAAAGAGAATGCCGAGCGACAGTTGCGTACTGCTATGATGTCATACTACAGCAACATGCAGACAAACGTTAAGCAGTTCCACGCTTCGGTTCCTGTCATCGCACAGGCTAAACGCGGTTATGATATCGCTGTTAAGCGTTACGAAGTGGGTGGCGGTACATTGGTCGATGTAGATAACTCACAGTTGCAGTACACTCAGGCCGAGCTCTCACGCAGCACAGCCATCTACAACTACTTGATCAACCAGATCTCGTTGGAGACGCTCAAGGGTAATAATGTTCAGCAAAATTAAAACAGAAAAGAGATATGAAAATGAATGTAATGTTTAAGGCTCTTGTGATTGGAGCCGTATGTGTAGCAGGCGTAGCTTGCTCATCGAAGAAGAGTGCCGAGCCACAGCAGGAGGCTCAGGTTGTGG
>CAYTGT010000148.1:0-4849 GCA_964437405.1 uncultured Alistipes sp. | reverse complement strand
ATATGTAGGGTTTTGCGTGTCATCTTGCTTAATTATCGTTTTATCTTTAATCCATAATCGTAAAAGTCAATCACCTCGGTGGAGTTTTCACCCAACCAACCGCTTTTGGCGTTGATGGCGGTCTGAACCTTTACGAAGTCAATATATTTCAGTTCCATGCTTTTGCCCTCTTTGTCGATGGCGTTATCTATGTCGAAAAGGTTGCAACTCCTATCTTCTGGTAGAGAGTCCTCTTCGCAAAAGTTGTCGGCATAACCTTGTCCGTATGAGGGCTGTATCCACATCGTGCCGTTGCCCGACTTGTCGTAATTGCGTGCTTTGAGACATGTCCCTCGCAATGTATAGCTGTCAGATGCAATCCACGATGGATAGTAACTGTCTTGTTTGTGGTATGTGGCGAGGTAGTCGATCTCTCCTTCAGCACCCTCACTGTCACGCCATTTAACAGGTTGTGCAGCTGTTGTGGAACGAAAATAGGTTACAGCGTAGTTTTGCAGAGTCTCTTCTTCGCCTGTCAGGTTGCCTGCTAATTCGTACCAATTGTCGTTTGGCTCGCCATCGCCATTTTCATCCTGCGAGACCCACACCACACCTGGTTCGGATGAACCATCAAAGGCGTTTCCTCGTATGGCGATATCGTAACCCTCAGCGTTCTCGATGCTGTGGTCAAAGCCGACAACGATATATCCTCCGAATCCGCCCAATGAGACAAACTTCTCTTCGCTGAGTCGTTTTTCTGCGTAGGTTGCGGCCTCGGCTGAGGTGTTGATCGGAGTGTTGAATCCTGCCGATACGTTGTCGCCGATAAATTGTCCAGGTGCAGGCGTATATTCAAAGACCTTGTTCCAGCGCTCGGCCGATTGTTCTGTTGCGGCACGGAAGTAGTCGTCTTCAAAAGAGATCGTGATCGTCTCGTCCTTATTGCAAGACGAGGCGATCACAACCATACACATACATAAAATTTTTAATCCTTTCATCCGTAGGCTACTCTTTTTCGATTCGTACTGCTACATCATCGTATGCAAAGTATCCTGGGGCACCCAAGCCATAACCGCTTTCATAGAGCTCCTCGCTACCGATGAGATTGAACTCCACGCGTGCAACCTTGCCCAAATCGGCCAAATTCCACTTTGTCCAATCCTCAACGCCCTTGCGACCCTCTTTCCAAAGATAGAACTCTGAAGTGCCTGTTGGATTATCGTTGCTGTCGTATCCGTAAGCTACAATCTTAAACCAGCAATCCTCTGAAACACCGCCTGTTGGACCCATCCAACCATCACCGTTTGTGAGAATGTTATAAACGTATGTTGTATTGGTTACATACATGTGGTCGATCACGCGAGCCTTGCCATCCTGGAACTCGAAATAGACGAGCTCGTTCTGCATTCCCAAGCCTGAATCGTCTACATAACCGAAGTGTACGCAAAAGTTCTTTGAGCCGTTGGCACCACCCTCTACCTTGTAGGCCTGCAAGTCGTACATGTAGTTACCCAAGCTAAGGTCGCTACCAACATGGTTTGAGAGTGCGTGACCGCCGTATCCAGGGAACATGGCTGTCTGAGATGGCGTGAACGAAAGCTCGGTGTTACCCTCGTCCCACCATGAGTATCGGCCATTACCGTTACCGCATTGGCTGTCGGCATCGATAAAATCTGACCAATATGAGGTGGCGTTAGAGGCTGTACCCTTGTAATCTTCGTCCTCAAATGTCAAAGTACGTAATTCATAAGTTATAACAGGCAACTTAATCACTCGGCCATCGGTCAAGGTGATGATAAGCATGCCGTCCTTCTCCTCGATTGCAGAGAAGATAGAGTTCAGGATATCAACTTTGGCTCCATCGCTGAAAGTGAGTTTGTAACCACCCTCGCTCTGCTCCACCGAAGTGATCATCTTACCCTGATTGAGAGCCTCTACCAACGAATTGAGAGTAGCAATCTCCTCGGCGTTTTTGCCTACCTGCTCCTCCAATTCATTTACCTTCTCCCACAATGCTCCATCATCGTACTCGCACGATGAGAGCAAAAATGCGCATAGCGCAATTGCTAAATAGCTTAGTTTTCTCATTGCAAAAATATTTTAAGTTAATAAAAAAGTTTCTTGCAATGCAGAACTCAATTTAACTCAAAACTGTTTTTGCCGTAGAGCCTAAACTCCGATGCCGATTACTCGACACCAAAATACGCGCTTGCCCACATTCTGCGGGACAAAACCATTCTATTTTACGGATAAAATTTAGTTTTGATTCGTCCCGTAGTCCTGCAGGTCACAAATCTATAAAAAGCAAAAGGTAGGTCTTCTGACTTGTTCCATTTACGGCGCCTTCCCAACGGCATGAGCCGTCAGTGGCAAAGAGTGTCGTAAACATTATCCCCTTTTTCGGTGGGGCGCGGAACTCACAGCAACAGGCATTGTTTTGGATTTACACCAAATTCCCTATTATTTCGGCGGGCCGTCAGCCACGCAGAAACCGTTTGCTGATGCAAAGATAGTGAATATTTTAATTATGCAACTTTTTTTTTCGGTGTTTTTTATCAGCGGAGGGTTGTGAAGACGGGAAAAAGGTGGGTAAAAAGAAAATAGACTATGCCAATTTTGCAGGCATAGTCTATATAAATCTTTACTTTAGTTAAAGTGTGTTATTGTATTGATACATTAACTATTACGGGTAGATGGTCGGAGGCGTATCCTTTGCCTTGTAGATCATCATCAGCTACATGATAGGAGTTGACCTGAACTTTGTCGTTAACCATCACATAGTCGATTCTTCGATCTTTTGGCGGCTCGGCGCGGAATCCGTGAAACGTAAAATATGGACCTGTGATTTTGGAAGCTATCTTATAAGAATCACGTAGCGTACCATCGCTGAGCAGAATTTGGATAGATTCTTCATTGTCGGTACTGTTTAGGTCGCCCGTACAGAATACTGGATACTCCCCTGCCACAGCTTTGATGCGTTGTAGAACCATTGAGGCTGCCTCTTTGCGTGAACGAGGGTTGTTGACATAAAAATGAGAGTTGAAAACGTAAAACTCTACTCCTGATCGTTTATCTTTAAACTTTCCCCAAGAACACATACGTGGGTACTCCATTCCCCAAGAGTATGTACCTGGGGTGTCTGGTGTCTCAGAGAACCAAAAATTTCCCTCATCAAGCACTTCGAAACGATCACGGCGGTAGAAGATCGCTTCATTCTCGGCGCGGCGACCGACCTTTTCTCCTTTCGCTAAATCACCGCCGACACGCCCATAGGGACTCTCTGCTACAATTTCGTCAACTTGAAATGATAACGCTTCTTGAGTGCCGATGATGTCGAGATTATACTTCTCGAATATGGCCAATACATTGTCTTTGCGGTTGACCCATTTACGATCATCCTGCTCAGGGATTTTCCATTCAAAGAGCAAATTATACGATGCTATGTTGAGTTCGCATTTTCTTTGGCAAGAGCTAAAAAAAGCGATTGCGCAAAGGAGTCCAAATAGATATTTTTTCATTTGTGGAGAGTTTGTTGTTTGTTAAATTATAGCACAAAATTAGGGATAATTTATAAAAAAGAAGATATCAAAAACTTGATATCTTCTTTTTGTTCGCTTTGTTTTGTGGGAGTTGACGGATTCGAACCGCCGACCCTCTGCTTGTAAGGCAGATGCTCTGAACCAGCTGAGCTAAACTCCCCTGCTTTTTGCGTTGCAAAGGTATTGAAAAAATTTTAATTACCAAATTATTTTCTCAAAGAAGTTTCTTTGCAACGCAAAAAGTTATTGACGGCACTACTATTTAGCCACTTTCAAACACTTCATCACATTGTGATTGCGAACAAGTAACTTGCCATCAGCCAATGCCATAGGTGCCCAATTACCGTTAGCCATACGGCCACCCATCTGTGCTTGACCATCACCGCCCTCTGATGCGAGGATGTCCACCTGAGAGATAGGCTTAAATGCCTCAGCGCTTGGCTCAATGAGGAAAAGTGTGTTTGCTCCGTTGGTTGCTAAGATGAGTCCATCGGCCAAAATCATACTACCCTTGTCAAAGTTTGGAGCACGCTTGGTCTTCCATTTGATTGTTCCGTTGATATCCATGCAGCAGAGTCCATCGCGGCGATTGTTTGTGCCAAACTGTGCGTAGAAGTGTCCATTGTGGAAGAGTGCAGGCTTGGTTTGGTCTCCAAATTCCAATGTTGTGAAGAGCTCTTTTACAGCATATTTACCATCTGAGCCTTTGTTGACTTCGATCAATGTTGCACCACGCTCATAACCTCCAACAATCAGGAATTTGTTGTCGCCCGCTTCGGTCAGAGGAGAGCAAGAGATATGGCACTCCCAATTATCATATCGCCACAACTCCTTGCCACTCTTAGGCTCAAAACCGATGACTCTACCCTTTACCATTGGTGCTCCGCGATGACCAAACGGATTGATCGAAGAGATGACGATCGAGAGATGATCTTCGCCGTCAACTTTTACGATAGTTGGGCTGGTGTATGATTCAGGACCGAGGTTGTCGCTCTTCCACACCACATCACCAGAGAGTTTGTTGTAGGCAATCAGACCTGCTTGTGGAGCTTGTGAGAGTACAATGACCAAATCGCCATAAATGAGTGGACATTGCGAGATAGCCCAGATAGGAATCTTCTCGCCACCATACTCAGTCCAGATATTTTTATTCCACACGGGTTTACCTGTCTTGGTGTTGAAGCAATAGAGATCGCCATTATGACCGCATGAATAGACATATTTACCCTCAACGGCTGGAACGCTACGTGAACCAGGAAACATCACAGCGCCTTTTGATGGGTAGCTGTAACTCCAAATCTCCTTGCCATTGTCGAGCGACATGCAACGCA
>CAYTGT010000147.1:0-4858 GCA_964437405.1 uncultured Alistipes sp. | reverse complement strand
ATACACATGAGTTAGTTGTACCTAAGTCAATACCAATAATCTTTCCCATAATTTTTTCTATTTATTTGTTATTTGTCTATTTCCTTTCAATTAAAAAAGTCGATTGCTCTGCTGCAACCGACTTATATATGAACAAAGGTTATACCAAAAATTATATTAGCCAAAAATTCGCTTTTTATGGCGTAAAACACTGACAACCGACCGCAAAATCTGCCATTTTGACCGACTCGACATGACAACGGTGGCTTGGCAGAGTGTCATACCATCACTTTATTTTTATAGTTTTAATTAAAATCACACCATTGGCACCTCGGATACCATACATCGTTCCATCCTTAAAGACCGTAACCGATTCAATATCACTAATACTCACAGCCGAAAGACTCTCCACGGGTTGATTATCAACCAAAAAGAGCATCTTGGTAGATGAATTAATCGAGTTTTTACCTCGCATAGTCAACTCACCATCAATCATCGTCAACCCAGGAACTCGCCCTAACAGAGCACGTTCGAGATTTGTCACTCCCGTTCGGCGCAACTCTTCGCCAGAGATCGTTCCAGTGTTGCTATTGGTTACCTCGCGGCGTTTGATGTAACCATAACCCGTCTCTATCAACTCCTCAGACTCATCCGTCTGCGATATCAAGCCTCCCTGAAGCAGAATTTTCATACTTCGCCGACCTCCGACAGCTACCTCTGCCGACAGCCCCTTACGCGAGATGACCAATACATCGTCAGCTTGCACATTTGTCAACCCGAAGCGCCCCATCTTATCGGTATAGGTGTAACGCCCCGTAGACTTCACCTCAACCTTAATATTTTTTACGCTCGCGCCCGATTGGTCGCTAATCAAGCCGTTGAATGGCACCTGCGCCTTCTCCTCCTGTTGAGCCATAGCACCCAGCCAGATGAATGTGCACAAAATTAATAATACACCTCGTCTCATAACTCTCTAAAAAAAAACGCGCCGAGAAAGATCTCGGCGCAGGTTAAAATTACTCAACTACAAAATTTGTAGTCAACAAAAACGATTACTCAGCCTTCAACTCGTTGAGGATTCTCATCGCTGCATCAAGGATTGCTGTATCGTCAAGTGTAACAACGCCACCATCAGGACCCTGCTCGATATGGATACCAGAACATGCCTTAGCATCCAAATGCTTACCTCCGAAATAATTGCGAACTGTCTCAACATCAATACCTAATTCATCTGCGATACGCTGAGAACTTCCACTTGGCAACTTGTCCTTAATGCGGCGTAGTTCATTAAATGTAATAATCATAATAAAGTCTATTTTAAGGTTTATGTTAATGTTAAATGAAATTCATTCTGCTTTACAACATAAAATTACAACATATTTTCCAATTAACAAAATTTCTGACAAATTTTCTCAAAAAAAAGAGAATTATCCCATTGCTGGAATAATTCTCTAATATGGTAATCTTCGAATTTATATTATTTAATGTCGTAATATTCTTTATCGTCTTAGTCATTCCACATCACGACCCTACTGTAAGTGATGATTGGGATCTCTACCATCAATACTCTTTTAAGACTCCAATCCTCAAGTCCAAAGACTTTCTGTGGAGTGACGTATGAAAATACTATTCCGACAAACTCTTAAATATCGGATTTTACTCCGCCCCTGTCTTCCACCTCTATACCCTTGCTTGTCAGCTCTGGCATGGGAGGCAAATAGATTTGTTTAATCCTCTGGAGTCTCCTCTACAAACACCTGGAACAATAGCGGAGAATACGCTGGCACCTCGGATGTAGTAGTTGTCGATGTGGTTGTATCAGTAGTGTACGAATTGTTGTAGTAATTGTTATAGTACATACTATTATAATAATAGTTGTTGTAATAGTCTCCATAACCTCCGTAACCACCATAGCCATAACCGTAACCGCCATAGTAACCACCATAGTAGTCGTTGTAATAGCTATTGCCATAATAACTATTATAATAATTGTAGTAGTTATAATAGTCATAGTAATTGCCACTGCTGCTCGAAGAAGTCGAGTGCGATCCCGCTACACCTGTAGCACCATAGGCATTAGATGAACCTGTCAAAATTACGTTCCATGAGCCTACACGCATCTGAGGGATAGCATACTTCCACGCATCAACATACGAGTTATTATCCTCATTTTCCATATCGAAACTGAGTGCCTCACAATCTTCATCCGCAATAGATGGATCATTATAGATCAGACGCTTAACCTCAGGGATATTAGTATCAATAATAAAACCATCCATCAAACGGGTGATATACCACACATCGAGAGAAGATACCGAATCTGCTGGCTCAGCCTCCGCAGGGTCAAGACCCTCACCGAAACGCTCCAACAACAACTCGTCAATCTCCTTATTCAGATCCGCCAATGACTTCACACCATAGATCTTACCCTGTTTGTATGAAGTCTGATTTGCATGCAACATGGTATCTGCACCCAAACAATCGAAATTCAAACTCTGCTTCGGAGTGTAGCGATAGTTGATATATAGCGCAGCGATAGTGTCCACCGCCAAACGCCACTTATCATCCATAATAGGCTCCTTCTTATCGCTATCGGTATCGTCACCACGAGTCATCATCTGCTTTATCTGGTAACGCTTTGCCGAGTAGCTCGACTCCTCCTGACTGCTATCATTATCGGGAGCCAAACCGCCATTAGCCTCTGCAAACGACTTAATCCACTGATCCTCATAAGCCAACGGATTTGTCACATGACCCATAATCTCCATCTCGGCGATAAGAGGTTTGTTCTTATCCAAACTATACTGACCCTCATAACCTCCGTCAGAATAGATATTGCCAACGATAGACGATGGCAGATAGAGGCGCATCTTAGTTCCATAACGTACAGCATACTCCTTATCTCCAATCTTGAGGATATTACGCAAAGCCATGTATGTTCCCTCAATCATCGAGTTATTCTCATCACCACAATAGAGGAAATATGGAGCATAGTGAGTATACTCGGTATATGAACTCTGCAAACGTGCCAAATCCGAACTACGTGTCATAATCACATTACCCGCCAAATCACGGCAAGTAATGTCATACCACACCCATGAGTCGCTATGACGCAACGGCACACTATCGGCCACACCCTCGTCCAAAAGCTCTACATAGTAGCCACCTTGAGGCTGATAGTTATCCAACAGATCGGGACGATTTTTCTCCATCCAAGATTGCAATGCAATGGTCTCCACTTCATCGAAAGTCAAGTCATCAGACTCAACACATGAACTGAGAGAAAGGCCCACAAAGGCCATCATAAGAGAGAAAAAAGTATAAAAAATCTTCATATTCAGCAGTTTATACCCACCACACAGGCAGGTGTCTTCTTAATTTATCTTATCAATAGTGTATATCCATGCGATAGAGGACTCTTTAGGCAACACCCCGACCACATTCTTATCGTATGCCGCTTCATAGGTCATATAGACTTCAACCAAATCACCCAAGTGACATCCTTGTAACGAAATCTCAACACCTTTTATTATATCGCTACGACCTAAAATAATTGTCAGCGGCTCGGTATTCCAATAATCAATATTTAGCCCCGTCTCTTTCAACTGTGCAAGTACCGACTCATCGTTTGTCGTGTAAACCGTATTCAACTGAGGTTGAGAACCCGTAAATCGGTATCCTACATAGGTCAATTGCACCTGATCGCCCCACTTCACCTCTTGTCGAGCATCACGTCCTTCGTCATAATAGGTCGCAATATAACGATAGACATTATAATCTACCTGCTCATAAAACGGAGGCTGAAATTCCAACGAATTTTCCACATCAGACTCAGCGATCAAACGTGGCTCATGTGATGATGTGAGATAACGCACGATGTTCTGACGCTGAGAGCCAACAGCATCCTCCTCGTCATTACATCCCGCCAATAGCACTACCGAAATAGCTGCTACAAACCACTTTATCATCTCTCGCCACATAATTCCAATAGCTATAATTGTGCAAATTTAAGCAAAATTATCTATTCGACAAATTTCGCCGTCACAATTCTCTCGACTACGCACCCTTCCAACTCGCTCGATTTATACTCGATGTTGGTCCTGAATACCACCTCAAACGAATTACATACGTCTCAAAGCCTGACGCACAGCCTCTTCGACCTGAATCATCGGTGACTCCTTCAAAATAGCCTTCACAACCTTCTCGGAAGCCTGTTTCTGGAATCCGAGCATTACCAATGCCGCCACCGTCTGATCATAAACCTCATTGCCTGCAGCAGCGATAGGGAGATTAACATCACTCTTGCCGCCCAACTCCAACATTTTACCGCTCAACTCAACTATTATTTTCTGCGCCGTTTTCAAGCCTAAGCCCTTGACATTCTTGAGCAAAACAGCATTCTCAGTAGCGATTATATTACGCAACTCATCGGGTGAGTAGGTCGACAGAATCATGCGGGCTGTATTACCACCCACGCCCGACACACTAATCAGATGACGGAACAACTCGCGTTCCATTTTGGTAGCAAAGCCATAGAGTATCTGCGCATCTTCGCGAACAATAAAATGCAGATAGAGATGCGCCGACTCTGCCGACTCCAAATGGGAGAATGTCTGCAACGAGATATTAACATAATAACCGATACCCGCAGCCTCCACAACCGCATAGGTCGGAGCCAATTCAGCTAATTTTCCAGATATATATTCGTACATATTATCGTTTTTTAGTTGCTAACATGACAAAAATAAATAATTTTTTCTACCTTTGTCAATTATTACAAATTTAATTCAAAAATTTAAGGATAAAAAGTATAATTAACACTATGAAAAACCTTTTTTTAACTCTACTCGTAGCTGTCGTAGCTCTTGTCGCTTGCAAT
>CAYTGT010000146.1:0-4868 GCA_964437405.1 uncultured Alistipes sp. | reverse complement strand
ACTCATTGAGCGTTTCGGCTCACTGGTCAGAGCAGAATAACGCATACTACATCTGGCAGGATGCTACCATGTATTTCCGTACACTCGGTATTGCTGTGGGTATGGGTAAGCGCTTGAATTGGCCTGATCGTAACTTTACACTCTATGGAGAGTTGCAGTATCGCCGCTATGCCTTGAATAATTGGGATTACTTCATTATGAAGGATGGTGTGGCAACTCAGATCTCGGCAAATATCTCGTTGAGACGTTCTAATGTCGATCAGCCGTTCTTCCCTCGTTCGGGTTCGGAGTTCTCAGTTGAGCTTGATATCACTCCTCCATATTCAGCATGGGACGGTAAGGATTACGCAGACGAGGATCTGCCTGATAAGGAGCGCTATAAGTGGATCGAGTATCACCGTTGGCAGTTGAAGGCTCGTTGGTTTACGCCGCTGACCCGCAATAATAACTTGGTGTTGATGGCTAAGGCCGAGATGGGTTACTTGGGACACTACAATAAGCATAAGACTTCTCCGTTTGAGCGTTTCGAGATCGGAGGTGACGGTATGAGCGGATATACAATCTATGGTGTGGATATCATCGGTCTGCGTGGTTATGAGGATGGTTCGTTGGATCCTATCGGTAGTAGCTACTCTACAGCCTACAACAAGTATACTATGGAGTTGCGCTTCCCTGTATTGATGAAGCAGTCGTCACAGGTCTATATTCTTGGATTCTTGGAGGGCGGTAGCGGTTTCGACTCTTGGAAGAAGTTCTCGCCATTTAAGATCAAGCGTTCGGCTGGTTTTGGTGCGCGTCTGTACTTGCCAATCGTAGGTATTATCGGTATTGATTGGGGTTACGGATTCGATCATCCGATGGGAGAGAACAAGCGTAGCGGTAGCCACTTCCACTTCACTATGGGTCAGTCATTCTAATCCATCGTGGCGGCAGATAGCAGATTGCTAATTGCGTGTAGTTGGCCTGTTGGCAACATATTTGAAACCCTTAGGTCTGTATCGTAATAGATATATACCTATTATATAAATAGTATGTATAACTTTAATAAGATGAAAGTTATGAGACGTTTGATTATGGTTTTGGCCTTTGTGCTCGGAATGAGCTCTATGGCATTAGCACAGAATTATGCTTTGGTCAATAGCGAGAAAGTCTTTAAATCGGTAGAGAGTTATAACGCTGCCATTGAAGAGTTGGATAAGTTGGCTCAGACATATCAGGCTGAGGTAGACGAGAAGTTTAAGGCTGTCGAGAACCTCTACAACGCCTACATGCAGCGTAAAAGCCAACTATCGGAGGCTTCACAGGCTGCTAACGAGGAGAATATCTTGAAGAAGGAGCAGGAGGCAACCGAATTTCAGGAGTCTATCTTCGGTACTGACGGTACATTGATGAAGAGACGTTTGGAGTTGATCCAGCCTATCCAGAAGATGGTCTTCTCAGCTATTGAGGAGTATGCTAAAGCGAAGGGTTATGATATGGTGATCGACATTTCGCAAAATGCAACTATGCTCTATTACTCGCCAAAGGCTGATCATACCGAGGCGATTATCGCTGAGTTGAAGAAAAAGACAACAAAGTAGTTGAAAATTATAAATATTACACACTAATAAAATTATGAAAAACGTATTGAAACTAACCCTTGCGGTAGTATGCGTGATGTTCTCAACATCACTTTTTGCACAGAAGATTGGTCGCATTAACACTCAGGAGATTATCGCTAATATGAATGAGTTTAAGGAGGCTAACACTCAGATGGAGGCCTATGCAAAGGATCTTCAGGCACAGTTGGAGACTATTCAGGTGGAGTTTAATAACAAACTTCAGGAGTACCAGAAGGCTGAGGCAACAATGACTGACGCTGTTCGTCAGCTTAAGGAGAAGGAACTATCTGACCTCCAGAACCGTATTCGTGAGTTCCAGCAGGTAGCTCAGCAGGATATCTCTAAGAAGCAGGCTGAGTTGATGGAGCCTATCGAGAAGAAGGCTAACGAGGCTATCAAGGAGGTAGCTAAGGCTGGCGGTTATTCTGTAATCCTTGAGTCAGGTATGATGATCTACTTCGATGAGGCTCAGGTTAAGGATATCAGCCCAGAGGTTAAGACTAAGTTGGGTATCTCGGCTACTGCAGCTGCTGCGAAGTAATTATAAAGACAAATTTTAATCTAAGGCATTAATCTCTTATGAGGTTGATGCCTTTTTTCTGTGATATTCTTGTGCGAAGGTGGTGAAAGTCTCTAAAAATCGTTATCTTCGCACTAACGAAAACTAAAACCTAAACTATATGAGACTCTTTTTTGTGGTTTTGTCTGCCGTCATGCTCCTTTTTTGGGGTGATGCAGCGGCTCAGAGTGGGACTATCACTGAGGCGGATCAGTTGCCTCATAATATCACTACGGGCCCATTCAAGGCGGGACATATTCAAGGTATTGCGGTAGATGCGCAACGCAAATTTGTTTATTATTCTTACACCACTATGTTAATCAAGACCGATCTTGATGGTAACCTTATTGGATCGGTAACAGGTCTGCTTGGTCATCTCGGTGATTTGGACTTTAACCCTGCTGACGGTCGCGTATATGGCTCTTTGGAGTATAAGAACGATGGTATAGGCAAGGGAATCCTTAAGATGGAGAATAAGGGCGCAATGAAACTCGATAATGCCTTCTATATCGCGATATTCGATGTCGACCGTATTACACGTCTCGGTATGGATGCCCAGAAGGATGGAATTATGACTACTGTCTACCTGCCGACAGTCTTGAACGATTATTTGGCTAAGGTTGAAGTTGGTGGCCGTGAGGTTGAGCACCGCTTGGGTTGTAGCGGAATTGATGGTGTTGCCTTTGGCCCGCGCTTTGGCAAGAGTGATGGTAAATGGTATTTGACTACAACTTATGGAGTTTACAGCGACCTCAATCGTTCGGATAACGACTATCAGGTGATTTTGCAGTATGATGTCTCTTCGTGGCGTAAGTATGAGCGCACGCTCTCGCAGGAACGCATGCATCAGAATGGCCCTCAGAAGCCCAATGCTCAGTACTTTGCATTTACGGGTAACACAACATATGGAGTGCAGAATCTTGAGTACGATGCTGAGCAGCGTGTTTGGTGGATGGCAGTCTATAAAGGTAAGAAAAAGGAGTATCCTAATTATCTGCTTTATGCGGTGGATGGTACGGCAAAACCTCAAAAATCGAATCTTCGCGGCGTACATTATGTAAAGAAAGCACTTGTTACTCCGCTTTGTTCCCGCATCGAGTCGTTACAAGATAATGCTACTAACGTTGGCGGTTGGAACTTTGCCTATGGC
Source organism: uncultured Alistipes sp. (assembly GCA_964437405.1). Taxonomy (GTDB): domain Bacteria; phylum Bacteroidota; class Bacteroidia; order Bacteroidales; family Rikenellaceae; genus Alistipes. Next base: position 1,558 of record CAYTGT010000146.1, on the reverse strand, counting down.
TCTACGGGCTTGGCTTCTATAGGAGATGGTCTCTACTATATCTCACATAACTTTAAAAATAGTGAGGGGCAGGGTAGTGTTCTGAAGTTGTATAGATTCAATGGCAAGGCTGACGGCCCATTTGAACTTGTGAAGTAATAAGCTTGCAGGATGGATCGAGAAAAGGCCATAGCCGAGATTGCTTGGTATCGCTCTCTTGTGCGCCGTAAGGTGCGTGAGTGGGGGTTGAGTCTTAATCGTGACGAGGTTGATCTATTGGTGGGCAACCTTGACGATATTGCGAATCAGCCTTTGGATACTATGCAGTTTCGGGAGTATAAGTCGGGCTACTACATCGGGCAGGTTGATGAGGAGGGGCTACGTCAAGGATGGGGCATAATGACCCATACCACCAAGAACCCCGATCGTTGGGTTATGCAGGCTGGTTCTTGGCATGAGGAGCGTCCTATGGGAAGCCATACTCTCTATGATTCCGATTCCCCCAAACGAAAACATTTTTTAGCCTCTGTGAGATTTAGTGGTGAGCGTAAGCGCGAGTCGGGCATGATCGAGCTCTCGCTCTCCGAAAAGGGGGTGAGTTATATCAGACGAAAATACCGCCGATATGCAGGTTTTTCGCTCTCTACATTGGCTGTGGGGTTAACATTTGCATTTATTTTAACGTTTGTTATCACCCGTAGATTTCGCCTTAGTCTGATTGTAATTATCGGATTAGCTATATTTTACACCATCGGAGCCCTGCGCGAAAGACAGTAGCGGAGCTTCCTCAAGCTGAATGTAAAACGAGATTGTGACGAGAAAAATTTGGTGGTTGAATATTTTTTCGCTAAATTTGTTTTTACGAGTGAACCTTATAGCCCTTTTTCGGGATGCCGAGAGGGGAAGCATGGAGCTGAAAAATGCAATTTAAAAATTTTTAATAATAACCTTTTTGGGGCTATGTTAACTAAATATTAACTCCCTGAAAACTGTTAGATTTTTCGGCGTAAAAGTTACGAATTGAAAGAATAACCAACTTAATTAATAACTAATGTAACAAAAGAGATTAGCAAAACCTGAAAAATTCATTTATTAAATTTTTGTAAAAATTATCCTGCCGAATAGTGAGTTTATTAAAATCTCTTAGATTAATTAAACTTTGTTTGGTGTTAATTCGAGCGATAAATTTAGCTATTTTACAATGTTAGATGGCTAAATTCTCCTGTTGCTCGTTTTGTGATAATTTGTGCAACATTCGTAATATTTGTAAAATGAAGGTTTTTCTTAACTTTGAGTTGCGAAATGAAAAACTGTATGCCTATGGTAAAATAAAACGCTGCTAACTTTGAAATTGAAACAAAACGAAAACAAAATTTAAGAAAGAAAGTTCACGAAAAGTTCACAAAAAACTAACTTTAACTAAATTATTTCATGAATTGTAAAAAACTACTCTTTGTCAGCATGATGCTTATGAGCTTAGTAGGCTTGTCAACATCATATGCTGCGCCAGCGGGAGCTAATGCAGAAGCTCAGCAGGCGAAAGGTACTCGCGTTGTATCTGGTACAGTAGTTGACTCCT